>CAIRBY010001052.1 GCA_903876865.1 uncultured Acidobacteriia bacterium | reverse complement strand
GCATTTGATGCTTCGAGGGAATAGCGGGACCAGGGGGTCCTGCGCGGACGAGGGCGTCCGCCCCACCAGGTCCGGCGAAATTTGTTGCCGACGCTTATTTAAGCGGCGTCAGGCGTTTTCGCCTGCCCTGCTGCGGGAAAACCGGAGATTCGGCGTCAGCGCGGGTTCGGGGTCGGGACCGGATTGGTGTCAGGGCCGAGCACCTCGCGGACGAGGGCGGCGAATCGGGTGGGGTCGAAGGGCTTCTGCAGGTACTGTGCGCCCGGGGGCAGCAGGCCGCGGGCTCCCATGGTTTCGGCCGGGTGGCCGGAGATGAAGATCACTTTCGTCTCCGGACGCAGCAGGCAGAGTTGTTCCGCCAGTTGCCTGCCATTCATGCCGGGCATGGCCACATCCGTCACCACCAGCTGAATGGGAGCGGCATGGCGTGTGGAGATGCGCAGCGCGTCCTCGCCGCCCTCGGCTTCCAGTACCGTGTAGCCGTGGCCGCGCAGAACCTCGGCGGCGAAGCGGCGCACGGCGTCCATATCCTCGACCAGGAGAATGGTCTCCGAACCGCCGTGCCCCTCGGCTTCCACGGCGGGTTTGGGCGGCGGCGGAACAAAGGCATCCGTGCGCGGAAGGTAAATTTCAAAGCGCGCGCCTTCACCCGGCTGGCTGTACACGCAAATGGAGCCGCGGTTCTGGCGCACGATGCCGTATGCGCCGGACAAACCGAGTCCGGTGCCTTTGCCGAGATCCTTGGTGGTGAAGAAGGGTTCGAAGACGTGGCGCTGGGTCTCGGCGTCCATGCCGACCCCGGTATCGCTGACGCAGAGCCTGACGTAGGCGCCGGGAGTGACCTCGGGGTGGAGCGCGGTGTAGCTGTCGTCGAGTTCGGCGTTGGAGGTTTCGATGCGCAGCAGGCCGCCTTCCGGCATGGCATCCCTGGCATTGACCACCAGGTTCATGAGCACCTGGTGCAACTGGCTGGCGTCGGCGGTCACCAGGCCCAGGGCGGCTTCCAGGGTGGTCTGGATGGCGATCTCAGCGCCCACAAGGCGGCGCAGCATCTGCTCGGACTCGGCGACCACGCTATTGAGGTTGAGGGGTTTCGGCTGGAAGGCCTGTTTGCGGCTGAAGGCGAGCAACTGGCGCGTCAGGCTGGCGGCGCGTTCCCCGGCCTTCTGGATCTCGTCGGCCTTCTGGCGGCGGGTATCGCTCTCGCCGAAACTCTGGCTGAGCATGCGGGCGTATCCGTTGATCACGGTGAGCAGATTATTGAAATCGTGGGCGACGCCGCCGGCGAGGCGGCCGATTGCCTCCATCTTCTGCGCCTGCCGGAACTGCTCTTCGATGCGCAGTTGGGCGGTGATATCCACCATCACGCCGCGCACGCGGCGGGTGACGCCGTTGGGGCCGGGCACGGGGTGGAAGAAATCGCGGAACCAGACTTCCCGGCCATCGGCGGCGAGCATGCGGTACTCGGCGGAACTCGCCTTGCCGGATTGCACCGTCTCCCGCTCGGAGGCGAGCGCTTTCTCGCGGTCTTCGGGATGCAGGTGATTGGTCCAGAATTCGGGGGTGCTCAACCACTCCCGGGGCGAGTAACCGAGCAGGGTCTGCGCTCCCTCGCTGACGAAGAGCACCTGCATGGTCTCGGCGTCCATCTCCCAGACGATGGCGTCGAGATCGGCGACCAGTTCGCTGATCTGCTGTTCCGCCTGCACGAGCGCGGATTGGATCTGATCGCGCTCATCGGTGCGGCGGAACACCTCGGCTTCGAGCACGGTGGAGTGCGCGGCCACCCGGTGGGCGTCGCGGATGATGTGCCGCAACGCTTGCCAGGAGAGCGGCGCCACCACGGACAGGAAGCCCAGATCGGCGAGGGAGAGAAAGGTGATGACGCGATTGGCCACCAGCACTTCATCGGCGACGCAGGCCATGAAGACGGTCATTGCCACCAGTTGCAGCAGCAGGTCGCGCTCGCCGGAGCGATAGCGCCGCACCAGGCGGGCAAAGGCGACCAGCAACAGGCAGGGGAGGAGCGCGCCATAGGCGTCGCCCAGCGGCGTGGGGAGCGGATAGTGATACGTCACATTGGCCCAGGCAATGCGCACCAGGCTGATGCGCGGCTGCAGGTGCATTCCCGTGACGGTGAGGAAACATCCGCTTGCCATGTAGATCCCAATCAGCCAGCACAGGCTTCTGGGAAGTTCGCGAAGGTTCAGGCCGCCGCCCGCATAGGCGTAGACGATCCAGGCGCAGCAGTGGAGTGTGGCCACCAGATAGCAGGCCTTGGCGGCATTGGCATAGGTAGCCGCGGAGAGCGCGTCGATGCTGAACACCGCGCCGGCCGCGTTATACAGGCCGGCGGTAAGCGCGATGAAAGAGAGTACGCGGGCGATGCGCCATCCGGGAGCGCGTGCCAGCGCCAGAAACAGGGCCGCCGTCCCCAGATTCAGGGTTGCCGCCGCGATCGAAAAAGCAAGGCTTGGGGCCATGGTGGCTGTTTCTTCCCGGAAGTCCGCCGCCGGGTAACAGGCCGCGAGGCGCCGCCCGGCCAGGGGCGGCTTCCTTCCCGAATTCTATTTCTTCAATTACAGGTATTGTACTCTTTAAACCTGTTATAGTAGTCATTTCAGGGGGTGTGGTGTTTCTCATCACTCGTAGACAACAATTTGGTCCATCGACCTTCCTCTGGGACGTCAAGGCGCCGGATGTGGCGCGCGCGGCGAGGCCCGGACATTTCATCATGGCTCGTATTGACGAGCACGGCGAACGCATTCCGTTAACCGTCGCGGATTTCAACGTAGAGCGCGGCACGGTCACGGTCGTGATTCAGGCGGTGGGCAAAACCACGTTTGAAATGATGACGTTGAAGGAGGGGGACGGGATCCTCGATTTCATCGGGCCGCTCGGTTTGCCCAGCCATATCCGCAAACTGGAAGGCACGGTGGTGCTGGTGGGCGGCGGCTTGGGCGTGGCGCCGATCTATCCGCAATTGCGCGAATACAAGCTGCGGGGCAACCGGACCATCTCGATTGTGGGCTTCCGCAACCGCGACCTGATGTTCTGGGAAGAGGAGTTCCGCCAATACAGCGACGAACTGATCGTCACCACGGATGACGGCAGTTACGGGCGCAAGGGCTTTGTTTCGCAGGCGTTGACGGATATTCTGACGAACGATAAGACGATCCGCGAAGTAGTGGCGATCGGTCCGCTGCCGATGATGAAGGCCTGCTGCGAAGTCTCGCGGCCCTTCGCCGTGCCCACCGTGGTCAGCCTCAACTCGATCATGGTGGATGGCACCGGGATGTGCGGGTCCTGCCGCGTGACGGTGGGCGGCAAGATGAAATTCGCCTGCGTGGACGGGGCGGATTTCGACGGCCACCTGGTCAATTTCGACGAACTTACGCTGCGGCAGAAGCGTTTCCAGCGGGAAGAGAAGGCCGCGCTCGACCGCTTCCGCGACGAATCCACCAAACTGGCCAGCATGCAATCCGCGCAGATGGCGGCGGAGACGAGCGCGCATCCGCGTTCCACCTGCGAACTGCCGGAGCCGCTGCCCTTCGTGCCCGGTCCGAAACTGCCCAAGAACCTGAAGAGCATTCCGATCGAGCGCTCGCCCATGCCGCATCAGCCGGCCGATGAGCGCCGCCACAACTTCCAGGAAGTGGCGCTGGGCCTGGATCTGGAGGCCGCGCTGCACGAAGCCGAGCGCTGCCTGCGCTGCAAGAAGCCGCGTTGCGTGCCGGGTTGCCCGGTGGGCATCGATATCCCGGGTTTCATCGCGGCGATTCAGGATAAAGACATCAAGCGGTCGTACCAGATTTTGAAATCCACCAACGCGCTGCCGGCGGTGTGCGGACGCGTCTGTCCGCAGGAATCGCAATGCGAGGCGACGTGCGTGGTGGGCGCCAAATATCAGCCGGTCTCGATCGGGCGGCTGGAGCGTTTTGTGGCCGATGCGGCGATGGGGCGCGGGTGGGACGAGTTCCCCGAACCCGCCGGGGGCGCGAGCAAGAAGGCCGCGATCATCGGCTCCGGACCCGCCGGGCTGGCCTGCGCCGGGGAACTGGCGCGCAACGGCGTGCAGGTGACGATCTTCGAAGCGCTGCACGTGGCCGGGGGCGTGTTGAAGTACGGCATTCCCGAGTTCCGCCTGCCGGATGTGATCATCGACGCGGAGATTGCCAACCTGAAAAAGATGGGGGTGGAGATCCACCTCGACAGCATCATCGGCAAGCTCTTCACGATTCCGCAGTTGCTCGAGGAGCGAGGCTTCGACACGGCGTTTGTGGCCACGGGCGCGGGTTCGCCGAAGTTCGCGGAGAGTCCGGGCGAGGCTTATAACGGGGTCTTCTCGGCCAACGAATTCCTCACCCGCGTGAACCTGATGCGCGGCTATCAGCAGCCGATCTATGACACTCCGGTGGGCATGGGCAAGCGCGTGGCGGTGATCGGCGCGGGCAATACCGCGATGGACGCCTGCCGCGTGGCGCTGCGCATGGGCGCGGATTCGGTGACGTGCGTCTACCGCCGTTCCCGCCGCGAGTCTCCGGCGCGGGCGGAGGAGTTGGAGCACGCGATTGAAGAGGGCGTGGAGTTCATGTGGCTCACCGCTCCGGTAGAGATCCTCGGGGACGAATCCGGCTGGGTCACGGGGATGCGCTGCCAGAAGATGGAACTGGGCGAGCCGGATGCCAGCGGGCGCCGACGTCCGGTGCCGATGGCGGGCTCGGATTTCGTGCTGGACGTGGATACGGTGATCTATGCGCTCGGCACCACCGCCAACCCGATCATCGCGCAGACCACACCGGGGATGGAAATCAACAAGTGGGGTTACATCGTAATCAATGAAGAGACCGGTATGACGTCTCTGCCGGGAGTGTTCGCAGGCGGGGACATTGTCACCGGCGCCGCCACCGTGATTCTGGCCATGGGCGCCGGGAAACGCGCGGCCAAGGGAATGCTGGAGTATCTGGGATTGCGCCAGCCCGATGCGCCACCGCCACCGCCCGTCATCTCTCAGTCCACCTCAGCTCAGTCCACCTCAGCTCAGTCCACCTCAGCTCAGTCCACCTCAGCTCAGCCAAGCAATACCATAGGGAGCGTATAACCATGCCATCCTCTTGCCCGAAGTGCCACGCGGTCCTCGAAGAAGACGAGATTTGCTGCGCGCAGGTCCGCTACACGTGGAGGTGCAAAAGCTGTTTCAAGCTCTCCAGCGGTTTCGCGGTGCCGTACGGCCGGTGCTTCCTGTGCGGGGGGCAGTTGGAGGTGATCAACGGGCGCGAACTGGGCGATACGATGCAGTTCCAGGCGATTCGCGACGCCATTCAGTTCGAGTTGAACGCGTTCCACTTCTACAAGCTGGCGCGGGATAAGGCCAGTTCGCCGGATCAGCGCGCGGTGCTGGAACGCCTCTTCGAAGCCGAACTCGACCACCTGCACGAGCTGGAAGAGAAGTATCACGCCCATCTGGAGCGCGAAGTGGTGGAGCTTTCGGCGAACGAAGACCTGCTGCTGGCCAACTGGCTGTTCAAGGATATCCGCGTGAACGAGCAATCCGGCATCGGCGATCTGTACCGGATGGCGCTCGAGATGGAGCGCCGCACGCGCGACCACTTCCGCAAACTCGCCACCGAGCTGCCGGCGGGGTTAGAGAAGGAACTGTGCGCGGAACTCGCCGCCGAAGAGGATGAGCACGTCGCCCTGCTGGAGGGCGAACTGGAACAGCTGGGTTAGTGCTTCCCTCTGGCGGCCCGGAGCAGATGGGCCGCGGGAGGCGCAGTGCTTCATCGAGCCTCTTTCCGGGTTTGCGCGCCGGCTGCCCGCGGGCGGCGCGCCAACCCGGGTAAGCCTATTTCTTGCCGCCTTTTTTCGCCTTCAAGGCCTGATTTTCGGCCTTGGCCGCGGAGTGATTCTTATTGTGGCGCGCTACTGCTTTTGCGATCTGTTCCGAGGTGAGCTTGCTGTGATTCTCGGAATGCAATACGTCACTGAGCGGACCGGTGTTGGATGCCATGGTGGAAAGAACTCCTTCATTTCTGAACGTCGAAAGAACCGTGAGGTGCATCGCCGCGTTGAACAGAAGCCGGCCATTGGGCCGCGTGGCGTAACCTGCTGCAGTCGGGAAGAAGTCTGGGCTGAACAGCAACTACTGATTGCATTATACGCGCGTGCGGGTTGGCGGGACAGGGGCGGGAGCGGGGTCCGCGGGCGGCGGGGCGGGGAATTCGTACTGTATTCCTCAAGATTGCGGCGACTTCAGCCGATAGGGCTATGGGATGGAGAATTCGGTGAGATGTGCCTCGCCCAGCACAGTGTGTTTGGGCCGGCAGCCGATCTATGGGGCGAATCGGGAGATCCGCGCCTACGAACTGCTCTACCGGCGCAACGCCACGGATACGGCTGCGCACTTTCGTGACGCCGATGGCGCGAGCGCGGACGTGATGCTGCAGGCGTTTCTGGAGATCGGGCTGCCGAATGTCTCGCCGGATCAGCCGGTGTTCATCAATCACACGCGCCATCTGCTGCAGATGGAGCCGATCCTGCCGGCTGACCGCTGCATCGTGGAGGTGCTGGAAGACGTCACGGCGGACCCGGAGACGGTGGCGGCGCTGCGGCGGCTGAAGGCGTTGCACTACCGCATCGCGCTGGATGATTTCGTCTTCTCCGCGGCGCTGGCGCCGATGGTGGAGCTGGCGGATTTCGTCAAGCTGGATCTGCGCGCGCTGGGGGCGGGCGGGTTTCAGGAGCAGTTCCGCCTGTTGCAGCCGTTCGGGGTGCGAATTGTAGCGGAGAAGATCGAATCCGAGGCCGAGTTTCGCTGGTGCCGGAAGCTGGGCAGCGAGTTGTTTCAGGGCTACTACCTGCGGCGCCCGGATGTGGTGCGCGGACGCCGCATCCCCTCTAACCGCCTCTCGGTGCTCAGCCTGCTGGCGGAGTGTTCGGATTCGGAAAATTCGGCGGAGGTGATCGCGGGGATCATTTCCCGCGACGCCCCCTTGACCTACAGCCTGCTGCGGCTGGCGAATTCGGCGCTGCACCGGCGCCGCGGCGAGATCCGCACCGCGGCTCAGGCGGTGACGATGCTGGGCATGGATTTCGTCTACCGCTGGGCCTCTCTGCTGGCGCTTTCGGGCAGCGACGATTGCCCGCTCGGATATCTGGAGACCGCGTTGCAGCGCGCGCGCATGTGCGAACTGATCGCCGTGAGCGGCCACTGCTCGGCACAGGAGGCCTATATTACGGGTCTGCTGAGCACGCTCGATTCGCTACTCAATGCCACTACCGAAGAGTTGATTGCGCCGCTGCCGATCGATGCCCGCTTCAAGCGCGCGATTCTCTACCGGGAAGGCGCCCTGGGTGCGCTGCTGGATGCGGTGATCGCCTACGAATCGGGGGAGTGGCAAGAATCGTACGGGGCAGAAGCCGAATTCATGCAGAAGGCCTTCTGGGACGCTGCGGAATTCGCCCGGGCGATGCTCCGGCAGATGGGCAAGGCGGGGAAGTAAAGCGGCGGGTCCAAGCGGAGTCACGTCCGCGATAGGGCCCCTGGTCCGGTGGCCTGGGAAGCGGCAGGGAAGGCGGAAGGTGGGGCAGGCGGTTGCCTTCGTCTGCCGATGCCGATCAGGCACGCCCGCGGGGTTGGCAGGCGGAACCGCCTGCCCTACCTTCTGCGTTTTCGACGGAGGGAACGGAAGTTGAAGCGGATCGTGCAGGCGCAAGCGAGAACAAGTGGGGAGCGGTGACTTCGCGCCGGCTGGCGACGAAGATCTACCTGTCCCTTCGACTGCCGATCAGGCACGCCCGCGCGGTGGGCAGGCGGAACCGCCTGCCCTACAATCGGATTCGACTTAGAGAGGGAGGCGTTGGCGGACGCGGCGCGCCTGCGCCATGTGGCGCCGTTCGTGGGAGGCGGCTAGCGCGAAGGTGGTGCCCAGGCTGATTTTCATGAGGCTGGTGATGAGGGTGGGCACCTTCACGCGGCGCAGATCCAGACCTTCGGCGCGCTCGATCTGAATCGTGAAGTTGCGCTGCACGTGCAGAAAGGTCGGCAGGACGCCGGTAATGGGCTGCTGGTGCAGCGGGATAAAACGCTTCGGGGAGGGCAGGGCGTGACGCGCCGGCGGCTCGGTTTCGCGCAGCATGAAGCGCTCCCAGACCGGGTAATGAAAGGGACCGCTGCCGGTGATTCCCCGGGCGAGGGCGTCGGTCACTGCCGCTTCGATCGACTGCACGGTCACGTGTCCCACCATGGTGAGGTGCCCGAGGCACTCCTCGATCGACCATTGGTCCGGCGCCGGGCGCCAATTGAACAAGGCCTCGGAGAGACCGTCCGTAAGCTCCTTGGCTTCGGCTGCAATCTCTTCAAACTGCTGATGATAAGTTGCCAGTTGTGGGTTCACTACACCAAATTATAGCGAATGCCTCCTCTCCGGTTCCTCCTACCAGGTTCCCGCCGCACGGGTGCTGCGAAGCAGGTTGGATTCCTTATCTTCGAAGCGGAACTCGGCATCCACGAGGTCCCACATGCTGTAGCTTTCCTTGGCCACGCCGAGGGAGCCGTGGTGCTGGGTCCGGGCGAAAATGTGATACAACTCGTGCGCCAGCACACGGGCCAGGGCGTGCCCGTAAATACCTGGCCGCGCTTCGCTATGGCTGGTCACAAGGATGGGCTGCACGATCTCCCGTACGCGATCGCAGCTGACACTGGTGAACGGCAGGATCTGCCCGTCACTGATGTGGGTCCAGCCGAGAGGGCCGCTCCGCTTGCCGCTCGGAGTCGCGATGCCGGTGTCGCAACGCCCTTCGAACGTGATCAACGCCAGTTCCGCGGAAACTCTCTGTCCGGTCGGATCCGCGATGTCGCGCCACTCGAAAACAAAACCGAGGGGCGACATGATCCTTTCGACTTCCTCTTGCAGCGCGTGCCGGACCGCCTCGGGAGGCGCCTGCGCGTACTGCGTGTACAACACTACGGGAGCAAACGTTGCTCCCCGCGTTTCGCTCCAGCCGGGAACTGCAGCCAGCAGAAGCCAAAACAGGACCGATTTCAATGTACCGACCTCGTGGAGCCGGCTTGGAAGCCGTGGCAATCCCCGAACTGCGGGCTACGCTCTGGCTGCCGACTCTCGTCGCGATATCATTGAAGCATGATGCATCGCACAGGGCAACTTTTTTGCTGCGTCCGCCCCGCTGCGATTGTATTGCTGGTCTCACTTGTGGCCGGCGCCGCGAATAGCGATTACAGCAGCGCCAAACAAAAGCTGGATTCGATCGAACTGGAACGTGTGCGTCCGGGTGCGCGGGTCACGCTGAGCTACGCCGAACTCAATGCCTACGCGCGCGAGGAAGCGCCGGTGGGTGTGCGCAATCCCCGGCTCACAGTTACAAGCCCCGGCGTGGCCACAGGCACCGCTCTGATCGATTTCGGCAAGCTGGAACGCAACGCCGGCGGACAGCCGGGCTGGCTCATGTCCAAGCTCCTCGATGGCGAACGGCCGGTCTCCGTCACCGCCCGGATACGGACGGCAAATGGACGGGCCACCGTGGAAGTAGATCGCGTGGAGATCTCCGGCGTAGTGATCGATGGGCGCACGCTCGAATTCCTGATCCAGAATTTCCTGGTGCCGCTCTACCCCGAGGCGGTGATCGGCAGACCCTTCGAACTCAGCCACAGAATCGATCACGTCACGGTCGCGCCCGCTGCGGTGACGGTGGCGATCGCGGCGAAGTAGCTGCGGTAGGGCAGGCGTTTCCGCCCAATGCCGCATCAGTAAGCCACTTTGCAGCTGTCCGGGCGAATCGTGGGGCGGTCCCCCTGGACCGCTGCCGACGCCGTCATCGGCTTTTCGATCGTCGGTAATAGTTGATGCTTCGATGCACGAGCGGGACCAGGGGGTCCCGCGCGGACGAGGGCGTCCGCCCCACCAGGTACGGCGCAATTCGGGGCAGCGGCTGATTGAAGAGGCATTGCAACTCCCCGAGGCGTGCCGGGGTGAGAGAAGGAAGGTGTTGGCAGGCGGAATCGCCTGCCCTACTTTCTGGAGCGAAATACGAATGAAGCGGTTCGTGTAACCTCAAGCGGGATCACGGGGCGGTACGGCGTCAGCGCACGGGCATTGGCGCACGCTCATGCGATTTCGCCGGGCTGCTGCGCTATTGCCGGTCCATGCGCGGGCCGGGCTTGCCGCTGGTGGACTGGCGTACGGTGGCTGGGTCGAAGACACGCGCATCCTCCGGCAGCACTTTATAGCCCTCCGGGTGGGGTTGGCTGCTGAAGAGATCGCTGAGGTCCGTGGCGGTGGCGTCGTAGAGGTTCAAGGGCGGCATTCCGAGCAGGCGGAAGACGGTCTTCAGCAGTCCCGGAAAGCTGGTGTTGCGGTGCGAGATATAGCCCTGCTTGACCCAGGGGCCGAGCGCCATCAGCACGGTGCGGTGGGCATCGATGTGATCGACTCCGCCCTGCGCATCGTCTTCGGTGACGAGGACTACGGTTTCGTTCCACTCTTTGCGGCCGGAAAGATATTCCACGATGCGGCCGAGGGCGTAATCGTTATCGGCCACGAAGGATTCCTCGTACGGGTAGCCGTCTTCGGGGCGGGCGCCGGTCATGTGGTCGTTGGGCAGGTGGATGAAGACGAACTGCGGCAGCGCCATGCCCTCCATCTCTTTGATGAACTGCGAGGCGCGGAACTGATCGGTCACATTGGTATTGAAGCCCGGGTACTCGCGCGACGTGTTGCGGTAGAGGGGGTCCGGCATGGGCACGTTGGTGAGGAAGCGCGCGCCGGTGGGTTCCAGGTCTTTGCTCTCATCCACGCCGGCGAGTTCGAAGCCTTCGCCGAAATTGCGGAAGCTGATGTGGTTGCGCTCCAGGTGGTGCCAGAGGGTGCCGTTTTCCAGCTGCTCTTCGGGATGCACGGAGGAATCGCTGCCGGCGAACAGGAGGCGGCCGGGCGCGGCGGTGAGGCGGAAATCCTTTTTCTGTTCGCCGTAGGCTGCCATCAGGGTGCTCTCGGTCCAGGCGTTGGGATAGGAGCCGACCAGCCAGTGGTGGCCGTCCACGCTGACATCGCTATCGGCATAGAAGTTGTCGCTGAAGGCCCACTGCTTCGCCATGGCGTGGTGATTGGGCGTCACGTTGAGGTCTTTGATGCTGAGGCGTTTGCGTTTGCCATCGACATAGCCGCGGCTGCCGAGGCGGGCGATTTCGGGCATGCCCATGGCGCCGGGCATATCGCCGAAGACCTCATCGTAGGTGCGGTTTTCCTTGACGATCAGGATCACGTGGCGGATGGCGGAGGGCAGAGGCGCTTCCTGCAGCGGACGCGGGATGAAGCCTGCCGCCTCTAAGACGAAGGTGGTTTTGGCCGCCAATTGCTCGGCGGAGGGCAGTGGGATCACGGAGACCGAACCCTGCCGCGCGCCGCCGAACGGGGCGTTCGGACCCTGGCCGAAGCCGCGTCCGTTGGCGACGAAGAGAGTGCCTTGATGGATGGCGACACGGGTGGGAAACCAGGCGGCGGGGATATGCCCCAGGAGTTTGCGCGCCTTCACATCGATCACGCCGACGGCGTTGATGCCGGCTTCGGCGACGAGCAGCCAGCCCGATTTTGCGTCGTAGGCCATGCCGATCGGTAACACGCCGCGGTACCGTTCGAGGCCGGGAATGCGGATGGGGATCTCGCTTTCGATCCTGGAAGTGGCGGCGTCGATCACGGTAATGGAATCGTCATTGGCGTTGGAGACGAAGACGCGCCCGGCCGCCGCGAGAATCCCCGAGGGGCTGCTGCCGCCGTGTACGTTGGGGCCGAAGGGCAGGCCGGTGCGAACGAAAGTTTCGACCTTGGGTGCGGCGGGCGAGGAGACATCGATGATGCCGACGGAGTTCGATTCGCGCAAATTGGGATCGCCGAGGCCGGGCACCTGCACCGGGCCGCGTTCGGTGAGGCGCTCGACGCCGCTCACGGCTTCCGCGCTGGGAAAGCCGAAGGCGGGAAAGGGCAGGCCCGTGGAGGCCGCCTGTTTCTTATCCGCGCCGGGGAGCGCGCGGTATTCGAACATTCCCAGGTTGGTGGCGTAGAGTTTGCGGCGGTCTTCGGAGAGCGTCAGGGCGAAGGGGAGGCGGCCGACCTTCACCGAGGAGAGGATCTGGCGGGTGCGTGTATCCACGACGACGATGCGGAAGTTGGCCTGATCCACCACGTAGAGCAGGTTGCGCGTGCGATCGAAGGCGAGGTCGCCGGTGTAGCTATCGTCATAGCCCTTGCCGTTCATATCGATGGCGCGGCGGGGGGCGGTGGGGGAGGCGCCGCTCCAATCGAAGAGCGCGACCTTTCCGGAGTTGCCCTCGGAGACGAAGGCGGAGTGTTCGTTGACGAAGGCGATGCCCATGAAGACGCCGCGCCAATCCGCGTCTTCATCCTCGCCGGGCTCGGCCTTGGTGCGGGCCAGAACGTGGCGCATCTCCCACTGGGAATTGCGGTTCTGCTCCAGGATGCTGAGGGAGTTCCGCCCAGCACCGCCGTTGGCGGTGATCACCGTATGTCCTTCGGGACTAACGGCTAGCCCGAACGGGCCGGCACCGGTAATAAATTGCATACCGTCTGGAAAAATGACACGGCCGCCCGGCAGGATCGCCCCGCTGGCGTGCTTCTGCGCCGGCCGGTCGCCGGCGGGAGCGGTGAAGCCCCTGCGCCATCAGGGTGGTGGCAGCGGTGAGGAGGAGAAGGCAGGTGCGGGGAACGGAAAACACCTATCCATCATATCTCCCCGGCGTAAAACGGCTGGGAAGTGAGCGAGTTGCCGTGAGTTTCCGGGGGGAGGCGGTTTTGCCGGAAAGCGG
Organism: uncultured Acidobacteriia bacterium; assembly: GCA_903876865.1. GTDB lineage: Bacteria > Acidobacteriota > Terriglobia > Bryobacterales > Bryobacteraceae > Solibacter. Next base: position 405 of record CAIRBY010001052.1, on the reverse strand, counting down.
CAAGTATTGCCGCGGAGTGTAAAAATTGTTGCCGAATCTGTAATCATTCGTCCATTGCTATATCAAAATCATCCCGGCGATCCCCTTATTTTCAGTACGTATCCGCACAAAAAGCGCGGGAGTTCCCCGGCGGGGCCGGGGGATGTGACGAATGGCACGCCAACTGCATGAGGTAATGCGCAGCACAAGGTGGTCCGCATGAAGTACACAACTTTGAGTTTCGCGATCTGCAGCATACTCGCCGCACTGAGTTCGCCGGCAGTGCGTGTTGCTGTGGCAGCGCCGCAAGAGCAGGGCGGCAAGCCCTCGCCGTCCGGCCAACGGAAAGCTGTAGCATCCACCTCGCTTACCGGGTGTGTGGATGAACAGCAAGGTCACTACGTTCTGGTCGATTCCAGTAATCTG
>CAIRBY010001051.1 GCA_903876865.1 uncultured Acidobacteriia bacterium | reverse complement strand
GGCCTGTCCTCTTCCGCCAGTTCCTACCAGCGGCCCGGCCGCCAGGCGACATAGGCCGGTCCCGCCGGACCACATGCCGGTACCTGTGCGCGGGCCGTGGCACGGGTGACTGGCGTTGCCGCGGCCCGCTGCCATCCGCCGGTCAGAACGTCAGCTTCAAAGCACACTGAATCTGCCGGGGCGGATACGTACTTCGAATCGTCCCGAATGCCGCATTCGCAAAATCGCAGGTCGGCAAGCCGAAGTTGGTGTGATTCAGCAGGTTGAAAAACTCCGACCGGAATTGCAGCGACATGCCCTCGCGCGCGGGAATCTGGAAGCGCTTATTCACGCCCACATCCCACTGCCAGAAGCCGGGTGCACGCAGGGAGTTGCGTCCCAGATTCCCGTACGGCGCGCTCGCCGTAGGAATTGAGAACGCGGCCTTGTTGAAATAATTGTCGAGGCTCGCGGGACCGGAGGAGCCCGTGGTATCGCCGCTCACATTGGGGCGCATAATCGCCTCGCCGCGATAATCGGGGATGCGTCCGGTACCGTCGTTGGCCGCCGCCGGCGTATAGCTGACATCCAGCGGGATGCCGGTATTCGCCGAGTTGATCAGGTTCACCGCCCAGCCGCCGAGGATCGCGTCGAAGACGCCGTTCCACTGCGCGCCGATCTTCTTCGCTTTCCCGAATGGAAGCTCGTAGACCATGCTGGTGGTGTTCATGAATTTGATGTCGAAGCTCGATGGGCCGCGCTCCGCCGCGAGGTTGTAGATGTTCTGCGGATTCGCCTGGTAGTAGCCGCTGGCATATTCCAGGGCCTGTTCGGAAGTGCCCAGCGCCTTGGACCAGGTGAACGAATTCAGCAGGTAGAGCCCCTTCGCGAAGCGCCGTTCGAAGCGCGCCGAGAAGCCGTTGTATGTGGTCACGCCCGCCGGATCCACCCACGTAATCGCGCCGAAACTCTGATTCGGGCGGCGCGGCTGAATCCCCAGCGATTGGCCGGGTTGGTTGGCAAGCGCCTGGTTGTAATCCGCGATGATCGGCAGGCGCAGGCTGTGGCTGCCCGTATACGCCACTTCCAGCACGGTGTCTTTGAAGAGTTCCCGCTGGAGCGACACGAACCAGGTCTGCACATACGGCCAGCGCGTATCCTTCGGGATGTATGCCACGTTGGACAGTACCGGATTGAAGTTGGCCGGGCTGGCGAGTCCCGCGGGGAAGCCGGTGGTGCTCTGGATAAATCCAGTGGGTAGCGGACCACCTGCCGGCACCGACTGATTGATGGTCGCGATCACCACTTGCGGACCGTTGATGCCGAGTTCGTCCGCGCTGCCCAGCCGGTTCAAGTGCACGTAGCTGATGCCATAGCCGCTGCGGAAGACCATCTTCGGTGTGAAGCTGTAAGCCAGGCCGATGCGGGGAGCCCAATCGCGATAATCGGGATTGACCAGCGTGCGGTCATAGGTGCTCCCGTTCTTGGCGATCTTCATGGAGTTGGTGGCCGGGTCGAAGTTCGAGAGCACGTTGTCGCGCTCCCAACGCGGCGTCGCGTACTCCCAGCGCAGCCCGAGATTCAGCGTGAGCTTGGAGTTGACGCGGAAGTCGTCCTGGAAGTAGAGGAAGTACTCGCGCTGCCGGTAGTTGCCCACCAGATAGTTGGCAAGCTGCACCTGGCTGGGCAGGCCGAACATGAAATCGGCCAGATTGTAGCTGGCCGAATCGGCGGCCACGGTGCATCCGGCGGCCTGCCCCAACTGCGTGCAGGTCGGCTTGCTGAACTGTCCCGCGTAGGCGTTCAATCCGTACACGGGATTGATGTCCATCACTTCCGTGTGGACAATGTGCTCCTCGGCGCCCATCTTCAGCGCGTGGCGGCCGCGCATCCAACTGTAGTTCACCTTGGGAATCCAGGTGCTGGGGTGCTGGAATTGCGGATTGGTGGCCTGCCGGCCCATGCCGGTAAAGCCGCTGATGTTCTGTGTGCTGAGGCCGCCCGTGAGTTGGGGGAAAGTGGGCAGCCCGCTGATGCCGTAGAGATCCTGCATGCTCGCGCCGCCCAGGAAGGCCGGCTGTTTGCCCGCCTTGATGCGGGTGTAGGCGATGCGGAATTCGATCAGCGAAGTCGGCGTCAGTGTCCACGTATAGCCCATGTTGGCGGACTGGTTCAGCGAGCGGACAAAGCCATTGCCATCGCCGCCGGACGGGCCATCGATCGTGGGCTGATAAAACTGGTTGTCCTTGCGCTGGCTGAAGCGCAGGAAGCCGGTCATTTTGTCGTTGATCTGGGCGTCGATTTTGGCGTCGTACTTGTCCGCGTAATCGCGCGTCAGCAGAAGCTTCTGGTAGTTATTCGAACGGCCCGAACCGGTCAGGCTGGGCAGCGCGTTCAGCACCTGCCTGGCGAAGGAACTCATCGGGATTGGCGAATTGGCCTGATAGACAGCGCCGGTGGCCGGATTCATCACCGGCACCGGCAGCGTGCCGGCGCGATCCGTGAGGCTCGGCAGCGAATCGAAGTTGAGGCCCTTCTGCAACTGCCGGAAGCCTTCATAATCGCCGAAGAAGAAGATCTTATTCTTCACAATCGGCCCACCCACCGTGCCGCCGAATTGGTTGCGCTGCAAGGTCGGCTTCTGAAACGTCGAGGGGCGAACTCCAAAGATGTAGCCAATCGCGTTCAGCTTCGTATTGCGGAGGAACTCGTAGACCGAGCCGTGAATCTGGTTGGTCCCGGAACGCATCACCACGTTGACCACCGCGCCGCCCACGCGGCCATATTCCGCGCTGAAGTTGCTGGTGATCACTTTGAACTCGGCCACCGCATCCGGCGAGGGCTGCGCTACCTGATTCGAGAATCCCTGGTTGCTGGTCGAATAGGCGTTATTGTCCTGGCCATCCAACAGGAAATTGTTGTACGTGCTGCGCATGCCGTTGACGTTGAAGGCGCCTTCGCGCGGCGTCACCGCATTGGCCGCGAGCGGCGAGCGGTGCACGTTGGTCGTAAGCAGCGCCAGGTCGGAGTAGTTGCGGCCATTCAGCGGCAGTTCCACCACCTGCTTGGTATTGATCACCTGCCCGTGCTCGCTCGAATCCGTCTGCAGCGCCGCGGCAACACCCGTGACTTCCACGGATTCGGTGACCGCGCCCACCTGCATGGTGAAATCCACACGCTGACGGGCGCCCACGTTGACCGCGACATCGGGCGTTGTAGCCTTGGCAAATCCCGCATGCTCCACCACGATGGAATAGCGGCCAACTTTGACGTTGAAGAAATCGAAGTTCCCGTTTTCATCGGTAGACGTCTGAACTTTGATTCCCGTATCCTGATTGGCCAACATGACGGTGGCCTTAGGCACGGCAGCGCCCGATGGATCGCGTACCGTACCGAGAACCTCAGCGTTTTCAAATTGCGCGAAGAGCGCGCCCGCCAGCAGAAAACAACCGAGGAGAACAGCAATTCCGATGGATTTTTTCATGGCAAACCTTTCGACAGGGAATGGTATCCAGGCCATATTGACGACAATCTACGATGCCGTTAATAAATAGTGACAGTGTCTGCTTCACCTGACACATGGTGAAGGTCAAGCACCGCCGCTGCTTAGCGGGGTGCAGTTTCGGCCGGAGCGTTCGCGGACCGGCCGATGGGACGCGGTTTCAGCTTCCACGTCAGAGAAAGCAGCAGGATTCCTGCGAATGCCGAGGCCAGAATGGCCCACAGTGCGACATTCCATCCGTACCGCTCCGCCAGGGTTCCAATGCCTTTGCCCTGCACCGTGCGGCCGAGATATCCGAAGAGTCCGATAAAACCCGCTGCCGTTCCCACTGCCTTCTTGGAGCTGAAATCCAGGCCCGTCACGCCAAGCAGCATGACCGGCGGATAAATGAAGAAGCCGACCACGCCAAAGAGCGTCAGGTCCAGCCACAACATACCGGGTGGTGTGTAGAGAATCGCGCCGAAGGCCAGGAACACCGGGATCATGCACAGCATGCTGACCATGCCGCGGCGCCCCCCGGTCTTATCGGATACCCAGCCCATCAGAATGGTGCTGAAGATCCCGGCGAATTCGAAGATCGCGGTACTGAAACCGCCGTCCTGCAGGCTGGCATGCTTGACTTCCTTCAAGTACGTGGGGCCCCAATCCAGCATGCTGTAACGGGCGATATATACAAAGAAATTGGCCGCCGCGAACAGCCAGATGGTGCGGTTCTTGAGCACGTAAGTGATCAGCAACTCGCGCGTGCCCAACTCCTCTTCGCGGTCGTGCCCACCGTCTTCGGGGAAGTCGTTGCGATACTCTTCCACCGAAGGCAGTCCCACCGATTGCGGCGTATCCCGCAAGCGGATGACTAAATATACAGCGCAGAGAATAGCCAGTATACCGGGCACGTAAAAGGCCGAGCGCCACCCCATCCACGCCGTACTGTAAGCGGCAATCAGACCGGTCAAGCCGCCGCCCACGTTGTGAGCGATGTTCCAGAAGGCAAATACCGTGCCGCGCTCGCGCACGCTGTACCAGTGACCCAGCGAGCGCCCGCACGGCGCCCATCCCATGCCCTGCACCAGGCCGTTCAAGGCCCACAACATCAGATGCGTCGCGTAGCTGCTGGTGGCGCCGAAGGCGAAGTTACACAGTGCCGTCAGCACCAGGCCGGCGGGCATAAAATAGCGCGGATTGCTGCGATCGCTCCACGCGCCCAACAGAAACTTGCCAATGCCGTACGCAATCGCCGTGACCGCCAGCAGATCGCCGATCTGGCCTTTGCTGTAGCTGAGGGCCTGCCCCATCTCCTTGGAGACCACCGGCAGGTTGTTGCGCACCAGGTAGAAGGTGGCGTAACCGATGAACGTCGATTCCAGTATCCGCCACCGGAACTGCGGGTATAACTTGCGGACCTCATCTTCCGGAAGACGGGCAATGTGCGCCGCCGGGCGCAGCAATCTGCTCAGAACATTCACATCGATCCCTGTCGCTACGCAATCCATATTAGGTCACTAAGGTCCTAATATCAATCGGTATTAAATTTCTTCGCCACCGGAGATTTGCCGCCTTATACTGAAGCCGATGCCACTTCAAAAGATCCTGCAAGGCCTTCTGCTCGCGCTTTTCGGGCTTGCCGCCGTGGTCACTCTGCCGGCGGCGGAGCCGAAAATTCTGGTGCACGGCCATCGCGGCGCGCGCGCGCGGCTGCCGGAGAACAGCCTGCCGGCATTCCAATACGCCATCGAGCAGGGAGTCGACGCACTCGAGATGGATATGGCGGTGACCAGGGATAACGTCATCGTCATCTCGCACGACCCGATCCTGCACGGACCGGTCTGCACGAGTTCGAAAGAGAGCGCCGTGATCCACCAACTGACGCTCGCCGAGGTGCGCCGGTGGGATTGCGGGGCGGTGCAGAACCCGAGATTCGCCACCCAAACCACCGTCCCGGGGACCCGCATGCCGACTCTGGACGAAGTCTTCGCGCTGGCAACGCAGGGGAAGTTCGATTACAACATCGAGACCAAGAGCTTCCTGGACAAGCCCGAATACACGCCGCCGCCGGAGGAGTTCGCGCGCATGGTGCTGGAGAAGATCCGGCAGTACAAGCTGGAGAAGCGCATCATCCTGCAGTCCTTCGATTTCCGCACGCTCGCGGCGATGAAGAAACTGGCGCCGGAGATCCGCCTCTCGGCGCTGACCGACGCGGACCCGCGCGAGTTCACCGCCATCTCCGCCGACGCCTCCCACGCCGGCATCGTCTCCCCCAATTCCAAGTTGGTGACGAAGGCGAAGGTGGAAGCGGCGCACAAGGCGGGATTGCAGGTGGTGCCGTACACGGTGAATACGCCGGCGGAATGGGATCAGATGATCGAGGCCAAGGTGGATGCGATCATCACGGACGATCCGGGGTCTTTGATTGCGTATCTGAGGAAGAAGAAACTGCGGTAGAAGAGGCAGGGGCGGCAGGTTCGCCGCCCCCGGTTTGGAGCAGATTTACTTCAAGACAGTCGCCTTCGCCGAACCGTAATACAGTCCGTTGAAGAGCAGCTTGTACGTGCCGTGCGGCTGATCGCGGAAATTGACTTCCGGTCCGAGCAGCACCACCTTGCCTTCGCCTACACTGGCCTCGGCAATCGCGGTGCCACCTTCCAGGTACTGCTGGCCCCACGCCCAACCGCTATCCAGCGGTTCGGCGGTGAACCATCCCACGGCGTTGGTCTTCTTCATGGCCGCGGTGGGCCCCATGGTGAAGACGGGGCTGTTGTCGTAGAACACGTCCACGGTTTCGCCCATGCCATACGCCAGAGGATTGGTGTTGTCGATGTGCGCCTTCAGGAGCGAGCCCGGGATGTAGAACTTCTCCCCGGGAAGCGCGCGATCCTTGCCGTCCGGTCCCTTCTCGACCAGATGATTGCTCACCGGGATCCCGAAGACCTCCGCGATCGAAGTGGAACTGCCGATGGTCACGACGCTGCCGCCGGATTCGACGAACTTCTTGATCGCGGGCATGGTCTTCTCATCGGAGATGCGGCCCAGCATCTTCTGATACTCGGCCGGAACGTTCTCCGGGTCCGCGCCGCCGCGTCCGCCGCCACCACCGCCGCGTCCGCCTGCCCCGCCGCGCCGAATCGCGCCATCGGTGAAGACGATCACGTCGAACTTGGCCTTCAGGTCGCCGGCATCGAGCGCGGCGGGGTAGACCACTTCAAACGGGAACTCGTACTGCTCGAACAGCCAGCGCGTCCAGCCCGAGGGCATGGATCCGCCGTACTGATCGTAGAGGCCGATGCGGATGCTCTTCAGCTTCATGGCGTCGCCCGTCGGCGCCTTGGCCACCGCGTGCACGGTAATGCCCAGATCCTTGGCGCTCTTCTCCAGCACCGGTTTCGCGGCAGCCGAGGCCGGAACCCAGATGGCGCCGGTGCCGAGGTCTTCCCCATCCGTCACCGGAGCGCTCTTGAGCCAGTAGGCTTCGGCATTCGCCTTCATCAGACGATTGATGAGAACAAAAGAGTTATTGATCTGGTGGCTAATCAGGTAGCCGGCCGGACTGGCCGGGCCGACCACGGATTTCGCCGGCGGCGGCTGCAAACCGGAGATCGGGGCAAATGGCCCGTCAAAGCCGTCCATCACGCGATCGTATTTCACGCCCATCTGCATCGCGAGCGTCCAGCCCGTGATGTCGTACGGGCGCTTGGGCGGTCCACCGGGATAGGCGAAATCGTTGGGGTGATCCTGCGGCTCGAACATGTCCATGACGTGCGGACGGAACGCCTGCGCCGTCTTCACCACGAACGATCCCGCCGGATAGCTCTTGCCCGCCACCTGGAAGGCAGCCGTGGCGCGATGGATCGCGATGCCGTTCTTCACCAGCGCATTGATGAACTCCGTCGCCGTGGCGAAATCCGGCTGATCGGAGGGGATGATGTAGCCGCGCGGATCGCGCTTCTTCGGGTCGTGCAGCACACTGTCGTAGATCTCTTTGGAGATCGCGCGCGTGGTGCCGCCAAAGGTGCCGCCGCCCGCGGGAACGTCGCCGCCGGGGGCTGCTGCCGGGGCCGCTGCGCCGCCGCGCCCACCGCGACCGCCGCGTCCGGCGCCTGCACCGGCTGCTGCCGGAGCCGCTGCCGCAGCCGTTTCCATGGCCGTGATGCGCTTGGGGGAAACCGTCCAGAAATCGCGATTGCCCTTGTCGATCGAGTTCTGCCCCATGCGCCAGATGTTGAACAGGAACGTCTCCCGGTAGCGCGAAGCCAGGTCCATGATGGCCCGGTTCTGCGTCATCTCGTAGTCGATCGACTGGCGGTAGTGCCACTCCTGCGGCACGATCGGCATCGGCCAATCGCCCTGCGGAAGCTGCTTGTCGGCAATCACCGGTATCGTCATAGGCGTAGGACTGCCGATAATCTCCGTCAGAATGCCGATCATATTGTGGAAGTAGGTCACCGTGCGCAAGCCGCCGTTCCACCAGGTAGAGTAGTTGGCGCCGGTGCGCATGGCGCTGCCGCCCTTGCCTTCGGCCACCAGCCGGCTGTGCATCGCCGTGCCCACCATTTCAATCCCGAGCGGAACCAGCGGGTCGAAGTTGTAATTGAACGGGTCGCGGAACGGGGGGATGAACACCACCGCGCCCGCCGGACCGGTCTGGTGGTGGTTGTACATGATCTGCGGGAACCACTCGATGAACAACTGCCGGTTCATGTTGGTGGATTCCTTCATGTTTGACATGTAGAAATCGCGATTGTCGTCATGCCCGACGTATTTCGCGTAAAGCGTGGGCAGCCCGTTCATGGTGCGCTTCAAGGGATCCTTTTCGCGCATATACCAGTTGGCCACCAGTTCCTGGCCGTCCGGATTGGCCTGCACGCACAACACGATAACGTCGTTGAGGAACCGCATGGTCTCTTCGTCGTTGCGGCTCACCATCTGGTAGACCCACTCCATCAGTTGTTGAGATCCAACGGTTTCGCTGGCGTGGAGGCCGCCGTCGATCCAGACTACGGCTTTGCCTTCCTTGGCCAGGGCGCGCGCGTCCTGCTCGCTGACGCCAGAGGCATGGGCCAGCTTTCCGGCGATCTCTTTGTAATGCGCCAGCTTCTTCAGGTTTTCCGGAGAGGTGATCGTCGCCATCCACTGGTCGCGTCCTCTTCAGTCTTCCCGATGCTCTCCAGTTTCATACGCGGAGATTCGCTGGCCAGTTTCTTCCAGTAGGCTTCGAGTTGGGTGTAGTTGGCGATCTGGTAATCGTCGCCAAGATTGAACCCAAGCTGTTCTTTGGGTGTAGTAATTTTTGGAGCCGTTTGTGCGGGCAGCAGGCAGGCGGACAGGGCTGCTACAACCACGAACCGGGCGATTCGTCTGAACGTCATAGGTGTGAGTTTATACCCCTTTGGGGGTTTCTGCCACGCAGCGGGCGGGGGTGGCGGAAAGGCGTCGAGGAATTCGGCAGGACAGATACCCCGAAAAAATCTCAAAATCAGCAGAAATCCACAAAAAAGCGGCTGGAAATTCCGTTTTTGGAAGACGTGTGCATGATTCGAAAAAACAGGGCTGAATTCACTCATTCTTTACTTGCAAGCGAGTATGAGGGGCCTTATATTTGTTGAAGCATTTGCTCGGTTTTGTAGTTTCAGAGCAGATACGGGTAAACGCAGTTTATGCAG
>CAIRBY010001050.1 GCA_903876865.1 uncultured Acidobacteriia bacterium | reverse complement strand
GTCTACGGCGCAGCCAAAGGCACCGATTGCACGTTCCGGAGCATGGGCGCCGCGGAACTGTGGGACCCGTGGTCCGGCGCCACCTCCGCGCTCGACGTTGTGCGGCAATCGGGCGGGAGCACCACCATCCGGATGCCGCTCGAATCCACCGAGGCGCAGATCGTCGTCTTCCAGCCAGGCCAGCCGCGCATCGTGTCGCAGCCATCTACCGACAAGCTGTCTCGGATTCCCGTAGAGGGAACTTGGGACTTTGAACTCAAGCCGACTATGGACAATCGATTCGGCGATTACCGCCTGCCCGCCACACCAACGCTCCTCGCAGCCGAGGCGCGCCGTTTCCGCTACGCCACCGAAGGCACGGTCCCTCTCCCCGGCAGCGATCCGAAGCTGGACGACTCCCAATGGTCCCAGACCACCTACGGTTACGGACCGCGCTTCTGGAAACTCGGGCCGCTGCCACCGGGTCTGAATGACACCGCGCTCGAACAGCGGCTGGCGGCCCTTCCTTCCATTGACCCAGCGGTCCCGGTGGTGATCGAGGGCAAGCCCTATCGTTGGAGTCCGTACGAGTTCTCCCTGCGCTGGGGAGTGGAGAACGATCCCGGCCATCAGGGCTATCACGGGCTTAAGGAAGAGGTTCCGGCGGATTTCATCGCTCTGGGGAAGATGGAGGTCAAAGCCACCACCACCTCATACGCCGCGGAAGCGGGAGGCACACGCTATTATCTGTGGACTTCCGTCCCGGCCGCACGCGCGGTGCAGGCCCGCGTGGACGTGGGCGGCGATATGCCCGCGGCCGTCTGGGTGAATGGCACCACGCTGCCGCTACCCTTGCAGGGGTCCCAGCTTCGCGCCGGCTCGAATTCCGTCCTGCTCCGCTACGACAAGCCGGGCCGCGGACATTTCGCTCTGCTCGATTCGAACAGTCCGGTGGATTGGAGTCAGCCTTACCCGCTGGCCAGCATCTGGTACAACCGCCCCGGCCTGCTCCCGTTCGACGCGCGGCCACAGGAGGCTCATCCCGCCGGCTGGTATCGCACCACGTCTCCGCCCGGACTGCGGGCCATGACGATTTCCGCCCGAGGCAAGCTCGCGGTCTGGGTGGACGGGCAACCTCTTCCATTGGGACAGCCGAAGGACCGTGGCGACGGATCTTTCGAGTACCGGGCGGCGCTGCCGAAGCCCGCCGCCGCGCCCGCGAAAGTCGCCATTCGGGTCGAGCAGGAGCGCGGGCACTACGCAGGCGCCGCGATCCCGGAGCCGCTCCTCTTCGATTGCGGGCCGGGCGTCATCCTCGCCGGGGATTGGTCCGCGATCGACGGCCTCTCCAGCTATTCAGGCGGCGCCTGGTATCGCAAGACGCTCACCTTGAACCCCGCACAGGTGCGCGCGGGGATCTGGCTCGACCTCGGCGCAGTCTCATCGAGCGCCGAGATTCTTGTCAACGGAAAGCGCGCCGGCATCAAACTTGCGCCGCCATACCGCGTCGACATTACCAAGTTCGCCAAACCGGGCGCGAACCGGATCGAAATCCTGGTGTACAGTGCGTTGTCGAACCACTACTCCACCATCCCGACGCGCTACCAGCGACCGGGTCCATCGGGCCTTCTGGGGCCGGTAACGCTGCTGCTGGAGAATGGGCAATGAAGTCTGGGTGATTGATTAACGGTCGGCTCAGACTAAGTCCAACACTCCGCACTACGGAAATCCAGCATCGAACGGCACAGTCCAACAGAACGGGTAAACTCAGATTTCGGGATCGGCCATCGTCGATGACCTCGGCAACTTCCGCAAGGGTACGAGCGGATCGCTCGTGATGAAGACGTAGCGCCAAGCTCGGCATTTCAGGACTTTCTCCCGTCGGAAGCCCAGCCCTTCGCGCTGCTGCCCCTCGCCATTGAACTTGAGAACTCCAACGGGAAGCACCTCCACGACTATGTCCCGAGGATATTCACCGCAGGGCCGCAGAACAGCGATCCTGACCACCGCGCCCGAAGTCCTCACCGGACCAACCCGACACTTCTCGACCGGCACCGCATTAGGATCTCGCCAGACGGTCAGCAGCTCTCAGGTCAAATCGGCGGTGGGGCTAGTCGGGAGGGCACTACCGTTACAAACCCATAGCGATCCCCGAATGAACCAGCAGTTCGAGACGGGGCGCTGAGGCCGCTCGCAACGTCCCCGCGACTGCCCGTCGTTTCGGTGCAAGTCTCATGCTGGACTCCCAGGAAGACGCGCCGATATTTGCAGGATTGCGTCTCTTGGCGCGCAGTGAAAAAACCACTGAGCACGCGCCGCTACTCCTTGGAACCGGTCTTGTCAGGCTCGAGTCCTGTCGCGCCCACCACCCTTGTCGTTCGAGGCAGAATAGAAACATGATCGGAACGTGCCCTTCCAGGCCGAACCGCCTGCGATGGTGACGGCGGATCGAGCAGCCTCTGTGATTACTGGCTTTCGGCGGCGGATTTTCGCTGTCACCTGGGTCACGTATGCCGGCTTCTACCTCTGCCGCAAGAACCTGGCGGTGGCGATGCCGTTGCTGGCGGCGCATTTCGGCTTCTCGAAAATGGAGTTCGCGCAGGTACTGCTCTGCGACAGCCTGGTCTATTGTGTGGCGCAAGCCGGATTCGGCCTGGCCGCGGACCGTTGGGGCGCCCGCCGCGTCGTCACGCTCGGCGTATGGATTACGGTAACGGCGTCGCTGTTGATGGCGCAGGCAAACTCACTGGCCGCGTTCACGGCACTGGCCGGACTGAACGGATTGGGGCAGGCGGCCGGGTGGCCCGGACTGGTGAAAAACATCGGCAGTTGGTTCCCGCGCAGGCAGCGCGGCGTGGTGATGGGCTGGTGGTCCACCAACTACATGGTGGGCGGCTTCATCGGGACGGCCTTGACGGCATACATCGCGACGCATCCCACACTGTGGCCCGCCCTGGGCTGGCGGCGCGCATTTCTGATTCCGGCCGTGGCGCTGGCCGGGATCGCGATTGCCTACATGCTGCTGGCAAGGAACAAGCCCTCCGACGCCGGCCTGCCCGATACGGAAGACGACGCAGTCGCGGAGGCACCCGCCGCCGGTGCCACGGCCGGTATGCTGCGGGACCCTTCGGTGTGGAGCCTCGCGGTGGGCTCGCTCTTTTCCAAAATCACGCGCTACTCGTTCCTCTACTGGCTGCCGTTGTATGCGGTGCAGCACCTGCATTACGGCGCGCGCGACGCCGGCCTGATTTCCTCCGCGTTCGAACTGGCCGGTCCCGCGGGCTCACTCCTGGCCGGGTACGTTTCCGACCGGCTGATGCACTCGCGGCGCCTGCCGGTGGCGGCGGTGATGTTCTGGGGACTGGCTGTTGCCTGCTGGCTGCATCCCATGATGGCTGCATCCGGCCGCGCGGGCCTGGTGCTGAGCATCGCCTTGCTCGGCGTGATGAATCACGGACCGGATGCGCTGCTGCAGGGCGCCGGGGCGCAGGACCTTGGGGCGAAGTGGGGTGTTGGCCTGGTGGCCGGCTTCGTCAGCGGGTTCGCCACCATCGGGCAGGTGCTCGCGCCCGTGACGGTGGCGCTGGTGGCCGGCAGATTCGGCTGGGAGAAGTTGTTCCAGGTGCTCATGATCCTCTCCTTGACGGGAGGAACTCTGCTGGCATGTCGTTGGAACGAGCGGCCACACCGGATGCCGTTGCGATAGGAAGTCGCGGAGTACAATCGAGTTGCATAACGGCGAGTTGCATGACTTCAAGCTGCATAACGATGCGGAAGATCGCCGGCACGCAGCGTGGGCGCCGGAGTGGGGCGTGAGCCAGATCAGCATCGTGCTGCCCGCCTACCGCAACGCCGCGACCCTGGCCGAACTGCACGCACGGCTGGTGCGCGCATTGGAACCGGAGGGGGCCACACTCGAACTGGTGATTGTGGATGATGCCTGCCCGGCCGGCTCCGGCGAGGTTGCATTACGTCTTGCCGCCGCGGATTCCCGCGTCAGAGTGATCACCCATGACCGGAATCAGGGACAGCGAATGGCAGTGTGGCACGGCCTGGCGGCGGCGCGTGGCGACGTGATTGTCAGCATGGACGCCGATCTGCAGGACCGGCCGGAGTCTGTTCCCCTGCTGCTGCACGAATTGCGGGAGAGGCGGTTAGCGGCGGTATTCGGCGACCGTGAAGGTGAGTATCAGGGCCGGCTCCGCATGGCCACCTCGTACGTTTTCAAGCGGCTGTTGTACCGGCTGACAGGCTTGCCGCAGGAAGCAGGGACATTCGTGGCCCTGACGCACGAGGCGCGCGACCGGATCCTGCGGATCGAAACCGCGGCGCCGAGCCTCGCGCTGGTGCTCTGCGCCGCCGGGCTTCCGCTGGGCTCGGTCCCGGTAGTACGCGAAACTCGGGCTACCGGCGAATCCGCGTATACGGAGTGGATGCGGATTCGACTGGCCTGCAACGATCTGCGAGTGGTCTGGAAACTGCGGCGGAAGTTCCGGACTACGTCTGGCCGCGGGCGGGCCGCGCCTAATTGCGAACCATGAACTGATACCCCTCGGTCTCGAATTCGGTGTGGAAGCCTTCGCGAATGAGACGCTGCAGAGGCCCCGGCGCAGACACCTTCCCTTGAGTCCACACCTTGAGGATGTGGGGATTGTAGATCACGCAAGGGCGCGGCTGTGCCTGGATTTCGCGGACCGCCGCTTCCTGCTCGGGTTCGGACAGGAGAAGCATCCAGGGTCCGGAGCGGACCGTGGAAGGAGCGGGACGGCCACTGAACAGGTTGAGGCTCAACATACCCGGTTCGGAGAGAAGCATGGAACAGGGCTCCGACGCGGCTACGAGGCGGCGGAGGGAAGCTGCCAGCCACGGCTCGGCACGCAGACGGACGGCGCCTCGCAACCCGAGCGGTTCCGCAGCTTGATACACCCGCATGCCGGCATAGGCCATCTGGAGATAGGCGGCCATGAACACCAGGACGAGCAGGGAGGCGGCCGGGCGGAAGGGGAATCGCTCCCGAAGCCACGGGAGTGCATCCGAGAAACAGAGGCCGGCGGCCACTACGATAAGGACGCTGACGAATTGCTTCTGCCCCCCTGCGACCGGATAGGCGTACAGCACCTGCAATACGCCGGTGATCGCCAGCACGGGACGAAGCAGGAAACTCGCGCCGGCGGGGGCCTGCCCGGGGGGCGGACACGCGACCAGCCAGAGCATCGGCGTCGCGATGTTGATCAGGAGGGTATACCAGGCGCCGCCGACCATGATCACCACCGCGGCGGCGAGCAGCAGCTTCAGCGACGGCAGTGGCAGGCCGGGCAGACGGCCGCGCCGGTACAGCCACGCGAGCGCGAGATTGGCGGCGGCCCAAGCCAGTGTGACAGGTGGCACATCCAGCGGCAGGCTCCAGCCTTGGGCGAAGTGCAAGCGGGGCCAGAGCACGAGGCTCTGGAACATTCCGGCAAGCGTGCTGCCGTGCAGCAGCGCAAAGGAGGCGATGAGGGCGGCCGAAGCACAGGCGCCGAGCAGAGCTATGCCACAATCCGTTAGCGAAATTCTGGTGGTGTGATCCCGGCCGGCGGCCAGCATGGCGGATGCCAGCGAGAGGGTGGTGAGAGTTGCAAGAGCGATCGCCCAGGAGTGGCCTAGATTCGCCGACATCAGCAGAAAGGGGACTGCGAGGGCACCGGCCACCGCCAGCGGCATCAGCCACCGGCGAAGCCGTTCGCCATCCAGGGCGAAAGAAAAGACCACGCCAACCGCGGCTGCCGCGAGGATGGCGAGATTGATCTTGGTCATGGCAATTCCGCCGACCAGAGCGCCGATCCAGATCATGCTCCAGCGCCCGCGGAAACACGCGGCCATGGCCACGCCGAGCAGCAGCAGAATGCAGATCTCCTGCGGGTGGGAGACCTCCGTCCCGATCAGACGCAGGACGCGAAAACTGGTGAAGTGGGCGGCAATCGCCAACAGCAGGGAACCGGTGGCACGGTAAACCAACAAAAAGCACACGAGGGCGGAAGCGACCCAAAAAGCCGCTGAAATCACGCGGACGGAGTCGTGAGTGACGGTTGCGCCGGTGAATGCGTGTGGCAGCCACTGGCAGAAGTAGAACAAGGGACCGTAAATGGAAGTGACCGCATCGTAGAGAATGCCTCCGTCGAAGAAGCGCTGAACGGAGAGCATCAGCGTCCCTTCGTCGTCGTAGGCAGTGAGATGGCTGTAGACCCGCCACCAGGCGGTAGCGCCGCTGAGCGCGAGGAGCATGAGCAGGGTAGCGGCGAACCGCGAGAGACGATGAGTCGCTGTCATGGGAGGAGCCGTCATGGGAAAAGTTGTCATGGGAGGACCTCGCACGAGGTCGCCCGTGGTGCGGCCAGCACCAGTGGTTCCAGTTGTGCTGCCAGGGTTTCGATGGTCGGCTTGGAGGGGAGCACAATGGCGGCCGTATTGAGCGACCACGTTCCGGCAATGCGGGCAATCAACTCCGCCGCCAGCAGTGAATCGCCGCCCGATTGGAAGAAATCGTCGCGGACTCCAATTTTCTCGAGCCGGAGCAAGTCGGACCAGATCGCGGCTAGCTGTATTTCCAGTGGGGTGGAGGGCGGCACGAATTCGGGGCCGGCAGGGGCGGCGAGCGGGGATTGAGCTGTGCCAAGGCCGAGCTTCTGCCCCATGCCGATACGCTGCACTTTTCCCGTGGGCCCCTTGGGAAACTCCGCGACAAACAAGATGCGGCGCGGGACTTTGAACTCCGCCAGGCGGGCGAGGGCAAAGCCGTGCAATTCCTCTTCAGTCACGGTGAAGCCGGAGCGGAGCACCACGGCGGCGGCGACGTCCTGGCCGAGACTGCGGTGAGGAACGGCGAAAGCCACGGCCTGCTCCACAGCGGCGTGCTGCAGCAGTACATCATCCACTTCGCGCGGAGAGATCTTTTCGCCGCCCCGGTTGATGATCTCTTTCAGGCGGCCGGCAAGGAAGAGGTAGCCATCCGGGTCGAGATAGCCTTCGTCGCCGGTGCGAAACCACCCGTTCGAAAAACCGGACTGGTTGGCGGAGGGATTGTTGAGATACCCGGCAGTGACGTTCTCGCCGCGGATGGCGACTTCACCCACCGCGCCAGGCGGCAGGGCGGCGCCGGACGGGTCGAGGATCGCGATTCCGGTGCCCGCGGGCAGGCCGACCGAACCGGGCTTACGGGTCCGCGGCGGCAGGGGATTGCTTGCCATCTGGTGCGAGGCTTCGGTCATTCCGTAGGCCTCGATCACGGGCGCGTGGAAGGCCGCTTCCAAGTCCGCCATCACCGTGACCGGGAGCGCCGCCGAACAGGAGCGAATGAAGCGAAGCGGGCAAGCCGAGATCCGATGCGGTTGGGCGGCGGCGGTGGCAAGCAGCGCCTGATGCATGGTGGGTACGGCGGAATACCAGGTGGGGTGAAACGCTTCCATCCACTCCAGGAATTGGGCCGCCCGAAAGCCGGGACTGCAGATCACGGAGGCGCCGGCGGAGAGGGAGGAGAGCAGCACACCGATGAGCCCGTGGATATGGAACAGGGGCATGACGTTGAGACAGCGGTCGTCCGGGCGCAACTCGAGGGATAGCGCAACGGAACGCGCCGAGGTGCAGAGGTTGTGTTGCGTAAGCGGGACCAGTTTCGGACGCGAGGTGGTGCCGGAAGTGTGCAGCAGGAGGGCAATGTCGCCGGGAGCGACAAAACCGGCGTCTCCGCAGTTTGCGGCCGGAACGCCCACAAGGTGGGAGACCCACCCACCCTCCGGTGCCGGGGCCAACTCCCACACGGGGAGGCCTTGCGTGGCCGCTACGGCGCGGGCGGGAGAGTCCTGGCCGGCGGACAGGACTACGGCCTTAGGGCGCAGGTCGCTGAAGTAGAATTCGAACTCGGCCGCGCGATAGGCGGGATTCAGTGGCGCGGCGGTGGCGTTGGAAGCGACCGCCAACAGGGTCAGCGCCATCTCCGGACCATTGGGTAATACGATGGCAACAGTGTCACCGCATCCGGCGCCGAGGCGGTTCATCGCAGCGCCCATGCTCCCGATGTGAGAGACAAGTTCGGCGTAGGTGAGCGGGAGGCGGCCGGGCGCTTCCAAGGCGACCGCATCCGGAGTTCGCCGCGCCTGGTCTTCCAGCAGGTTGAAGATCATAAGCACTAGAGTCCTTCGATGTCGCTGCGGATAATCACGGCCGGTGCTCCGGCCACCATGACTCGCTCGGGAACGTCGCGGGTGACCACAGCGCCGGCCGCGACCACGGAACCGCTGCCGATCGAGATCCGATCGACCACTACGGCGCCGATTCCGATGTGACTGCCTGCGCCGATCCGGCAAAACCCTGCGACGTTCGCGCCCGGCCCGAGGGTACAGATATCGCCGATTTCGGTATCGTGGCCGATCAGAACACCGCGGTTGAGGATCACGTGGCATCCGATGTTGCTATGCGAGGCGACG
The DNA here is from genome assembly GCA_903876865.1 of uncultured Acidobacteriia bacterium. GTDB lineage: Bacteria > Acidobacteriota > Terriglobia > Bryobacterales > Bryobacteraceae > Solibacter. Next base: position 1,971 of record CAIRBY010001050.1, on the reverse strand, counting down.
TGCACGCCGGGGGCGAGGATGCAGCCTTCGCCCACGTTGCTGCGGGTGGAGACGCGCGCAGTGGGGTGCAGCACGCTCGTGAAACGGAGACCCTGGCTGGCCGCCTGTTGGATGAAGGTAGAGCGTTTGGTGGTGGATAAGGAACAGACACCCCAATGCGTAGCGCAGAGCGGGGCCAACTCGTCGATCCAATAGACGGGAAAGCCTTCGATCAGGGTGGCGCAGCGATCCGGCTCCAAATTCTCCACGAAGCCCTTCAACTCAAGGTCTCGAATTTCGCTGACCAGATCCGCCGTCTCCCTCGCGTATCCCCGCGTGCCTAAGATCAGTAAGTGTCTTGCGGAGGAGTTCATTGCTATTCGATTCTCCCACGCCCGGCAAGCAGGCCCCCGCTTGGCCGCCAGCCGCTCAGCGCCCGGTGGCCAGTTCGGCGGCTTTGGTGGTGGTGTAGTACTTGGCCAGCACAAAAGAGTCTTCCCATTGCGGGATGGTGGCCGGGTTCTTCACGTAGTCGAGGAAGCGGCGGCCCAGCAATGCAAACTGGGCCTCGTGACCGATGCGCAGAGCATCTGGAATCGCGATCTGAAAACGCCCGCCCGACTCCCGCAGCGCGATCCCCGGATAGAGCTTCCCCAACTCCTTAATTTTACTTTGCAGGGCGGTGCGGAGCGGCGACTGCAGGTCCGCACGGCTGGGCACGATGTAGACTTCCGGATGGTACTTCTCTTCGGCGCCCTGCCGCAGTTCCACGTGCGAGAGCGTGCCGCGGAAGATCGCCAACTCGGTGTCTCCGCCGCCTTCCGGAGCCTCATATTTCCACTCGAGGAGCATGGAGGTGTGAATGCCTTTGAAAACGTAATCAACCGAATTGTTGGCGAAGTACTGGAGCCGCCCGTCGCGCACGAGCGGTTGGAGGGAGGCAGGGATGGCCGCTTCCCCGGTGACACGCTGGAACTCCGCGGCGGAGATGGGCGTGGCCCAGCGGGTGGCGCCGAGCACCTGCACGTCGCGGCGATAGTCGAGCGGCGCATCGGGAGCGACCATCCACTGCACCAGATCCACCAGGTGGGTGGCGACATCGGTGACGCCTTCGCCCTGCTGGCGAATGTCGAAGAACCAGAAGGGGCGCAGGTTGGGCTGGCCGGAGACGAGCTTGAGCAGGTGGTGTACGCTCTGCATGGTGATGCCGGGAGCTTCGCGCGTGCCGGGAACGGCGTCGCCGAAAATGGCGCGGTCGCGGACCAGTTCCCGCTGCAGGAGTTCGCTGATTTCGTAGCGCTGTGTCATCACATCGTAGGCGATGAGATGCTTGCGGCGCGCGGTGGCGAGAGCCCGCTCGAGCCTCGGCAGCTCCGCGCCTTCCAGAATCCAGGGCTTATCGGCGAGCACATGCACGCCGGCATCGAGCGCGCGCTGGATGGTCTCGATCTTCCCGGAATTGCGGCCGGAGAGGACGACGATGTTGCCCGGATGCTCGGCGAGCATGCGCTCCAGGTAATCGGCGCCGGCATAGATGCGGGAGTTCCAGTGGGTGGGCTGTTCCGCCCGATTGTTGTAGAGTGCGATGCGGTTGAGGTGCGCGAAGAGATCCGGGCCGAGCGGCGCGTAGACAGAGACCGTGGAGGAGACGCCGGCGAGCGTCTCCTTCTGCAGCAGGGCCGCGTGGAAGTGGCCCGGGTCGAGCACCATGAGGCGTGCGAGAGCGCTCTCGGCGTCCGCCGCCAGGGCCTGGGGCGCGATGGCGGAGGGCGCGAGCGCCAGTAGCAGGCAGGCGAAACTAAGCGCGCGGCAGGGCAGAGGCATTCGCCTGGATCTTGCGGACGGCATCGGCGATCTGGTCCATGGCGCTGCGCGGCGAGAGAAGCATGGTCTGGGAGAACCAGACGGCCTCTTCGCAGAGACGGTCGTTCACGGGGCAGCGGTTGCGTTCCTGCCATTCGGCCAGCACTTTCTCGGGGAACAGCTTCTTAT
>CAIRBY010001049.1 GCA_903876865.1 uncultured Acidobacteriia bacterium | reverse complement strand
GGTAAGGCGGCGGCGCTCGAGGTGTTCTACGGCGAAGGGCGCGTGTATCTGTTCGGCTTCCGTCCGCAGTGGCGCGGGCAATCGCACGGGACGTACAAGTTCTTCTTCAACGCGATCTACGATTCTCCGGCGGCGGCGAAGCCGACAGCGGCGCCGAGAGCGGGTGGCGCGGCGGCGGAGAATCCGCAGGCGGAGAGCTGGCGCGGCGTGGTGGCGCGGGTGCATACGGACCTGGGCGCGCTGCTGGCGCAGAATCGCGCGTTCTTCGGGGCGAAAGGGCAGGCGGCGCTGGAAGAGCGCGGCAAGTTGAATGCGGCCGTGGACGGGTTCGAGAAGGATCGCATACAGGAAGTGCAGGACGCATCGGGCGGTTTGGACGAGGCGGCGCGGCGCAAGGTGGGCGATTATCTGCGTGCGCTGCGGCGTGCAGCGGGTGAGTTGCGGACGAAGGAAGCGGACGCGGCGCTGGATGCGGAAGGGCTGCTGGAGAAGTACGGACTGCCGGCGATCGAGAAGGGAATTCAGTAGAGGGGCGGGCGGTGCGGGTGGGGGGAGAAAGCGGAGAAAAGGCAAGAAGCAAAGGCAAAGGCAAAGGCAAAGACAAAGGCAAAGACAAGAAGAGACAGGCCACATAAAACGATGGCCTGTCCCACTGGCCGTTTACTTGGCGGACTGGATCTCTTTGATTTTGGCGTCGAACATCTGGAAGGGCATGGCGCCGATGAGGAGTTCGCCATCCACGCCTTCGCCGACGCTCTTGCCGATGATGAAAGTGGGAGTGCCGCTGGCGCCGACCTTCATGGCTTCGAGGACGTCGCGCTGCACGGGCTCTTTGTACTTGTTGCTTTCGATGCAGGTCTTGAGGGCGGGGCCATCCATTTTGAGATCGGCGGCGAAGCCGAGGATGTGATCGAGATCGAGCTTATCGGGATTGGCGCCCATGGTGTCGCGCAGGTTCCAGAATTTGCCCTGTTCCCCGGCGCAGCGGGCGGCTTGGGCGGCACGCATGGCGTTGGGGTGGAAATCGAGGGGCATGTCTTTGCTGAAGAAACGCACCTTGCCGGTATCGATGTACTCCTTCTTGAGTTCGGCGAAGGAGGTGACGTGGAAGCGCTGGCAGAAGGGGCACTGATAGTCGGTGTACTCGACGATGGTGATGGGCGCGGTCTTGGAGCCGAGCATGGAAACGCCGCTGAGGTCGGTGATTTTGGCCTTGGTGGGCGGTTCCTCGGCGGGCGCGGCGGGCTTGGCCTGCTGGCGCTCGAGGACCTGGCGGATGTTGCGCAGTTCCTGAAGAATGGCGTCGCCCTGTTGTTTGGTCATGGGGGAATCCACCACCTGGGCGGCGAGCGGCAGAGCCGCGAAGAGAAGTGCGAGTGCGAAATGCTTCATAAGCGATTACCTAATTCCTTCTGAAAATCAGCATGTACTGGCTGTCGGGGACGTGTTCCTTCTCGGCGAGCAGATGGAAGTGATTGGCTTCGATCTCTTTGATGACGTCTGCCATATCGAGGCGGATGTGGGTGAGGGCGCGGCCGTTGGGCATGGCTTCGGCGCGCTTGTAATACTCCACGATGACGAGCTTGCCGTCCTGTTTGAGGGACTGGTGCAGGTGGGCGAGCATCTTATCGGGGAAATCGAAGTGGTGGTAGACATCGAGCGCGAGCAGCATATCGAAGCTGTTGGCGGGGAGGTTGGGATCGGTCTCGGTGCCTTTGACGAAGGTGACGTTTTGGAGTTTGAGGCGGGCGGTGAGTTGTTTGGCGCCGGCGAGAAAATCGTCGAAGATGTCTTCGCCGATGACGTGGCCGCCAGGTCCGACGCGGCGGCTGAGGAAGGGGAGCATGTAGCCGACGCCGGTGCCGATATCGGCGACGGTCATGCCGGGTTGGAGGCCCATGGCGCGGATGAGTTCGCCGGGGCGCTGCTTCTCATCGCGGGCGGGGTCCGTGAGCGTGGTGGCGACGGTTTTGCGCTGCTCCTCGGTCTTGTAGCCGGAGTTGGCCTGGCCGGCGACCTGGGCGCAGAGGGAGGCGGTGAGGAACAGGGAGGAGAGCGCGGCGGCGAGTTTCATAGCGCGGTCTCCAAGGGGAGGGCGAGCGGGGCTTCGCGCATGAACTCGAGGCGGGACATCTCTTCGATGGCCTCGGTGATGGAGGCTTCGCTGGTCTGTTCGGTGGTGATGACGAAGGGGAGGTCGTGCTTGGTGTCGCAGGGTTCCTGGAGCACGGCTTCGAGGCCGATGTTTTTGCTGGCGAGGATGCCGGCGAGTTTGGCGATGATGCCGGGGCGGTCATCGACGCGGAAGCGCAGGTAGTAGGCGCGCTTTTGGAATTTGATGGAGATGGGTTTGTTTTCGCCGAGGCGTTCGTGGGCGAAGGGGGAGACGCGTTCGGGGCTGCCGCCGCGGATTTCGCGGGCGACGCGCATGAGGTCGCTGACGACGGCGACTCCGGTGGGGTGGCCGGCGCCCCAGCCATAGTAGAAGGTATCTTCGCCGAACATGCCTTTGACCCAGACGGCGTTGTAGGGACCCTGCACGCTGGCGAGGATGGTGGAGGTGGGGATGAGGGCGGGGCGGACGAAGAGGATGAGTCCGTCGGGGGTTTTGCGTCCGCCGCAGACGAGGCGGATGGTGTGTTTGAGGGTGCGGGCGTATTCGAAATCGAGGGGGGTGATGCGGCGGATGCCTTCGACGAAGATATCGGAGGGGGTGATTTTTTCGCCGAAAGCGAGGGCGGCGAGGAGGACGAGTTTGCTGCGCGCATCGAAGCCATCGACATCGGCGGAGGGATCGGCTTCGGCGTAGCCGAGGCGCTGGGCTTCAGAGATCATGCTCTCCATAGACGCGCCGGTCTTTTCGATTTCGGTGAGGATGTAGTTGCAGGTGCCGTTGAGGATGCCGTAGAGGGCCTGGACGCGGTCTCCGGAGATGCCTTCGCGGAGGACGGCGTGGATGGGAATGCCGCCGCAGACACTGGCTTCCATGGCGAGATTGATGCCGGCCTGAATGGCGCGGTCCCAGATCTCGGGGCCTTGGGCGGCCATGAGTTCCTTGTTGGCGGTGACGACGCTCTTGTGGTTGGCGATGGCGGCCTCGACGATTTCGGCGGCGACGGTGGTGCCGCCGACGAGTTCGGCGACGATCTGGACATCGGGATGCGCGACGACCTCGCGCCAATCCGTGGTTTTGAAGACCGGACCGAGGCCGGCCGGAATCTCTTTGGTGTGCACGCCGCGGCTACATACGGCGACTACTTTGAGCCGGTAACCCAGCTTGCCGGCGATCTGATCCCCGTTTTCGGACAGGATGGCAAGGGTGCTGGAGCCTACATTGCCCAGGCCGACGATGCCAACATTGACTTCTTGCATATCTTTTTATGATATCAGCGGGGGGAGGGCGGCTTGCTAGATTCAGGTTGACGATCCGTCTGATGGAGTAGGGGCTTGAGACATTGCGGCGGCCGGGGGCTTTCGGACTTGTCGCCGGGCGTGCCCGGCCGCCAGTGGTTTGAGGGCCTCTACGAAGACGTAGGAACCGGGCTGGATGGCCCATCGAGCGTCCACTCGTTTCGAGGATTGACTCTCTGAATCCGATGGGCGGGCGATAGGCGCTATCCCGACACCAAAGGGTGTTTTCGATTCGAATCGAAGGTCTTCCCGCCGGTCTCCTCCACGTAGGGGAACCACCGTTGGGCCGTTGACGGGCTTACGGGAAGTCAGCACCACCTGAGATGCAACGCATACTGGCCAGTATGAAAGCTTGTTGCGGCCGCGCGGTGTGGCGCGCGCGGCCCTATACGATTCGAACGTAGCATGAGGAGGATGGGGCGGACGGGGGAGTAGAGCGGTAAGTGATTGAGCGGGATGGGAAAGAATTCTTTCGAGGTGGTGTGAACGGCTTGCAAAACTCAGTCCAAAATTGGCCGGACCGTTTCGCGTTCGGCTTCGGACGCCGAAAGTTTGGAGAGCGAATTGCCGC
>CAIRBY010001048.1 GCA_903876865.1 uncultured Acidobacteriia bacterium | reverse complement strand
GTGGTAGGCGCCGGCAAAGTTGCCCTCCGAAAGACACGTGGCCTGATCGAAGCCGGCGCCAAAATCACCGTGGTGGCTCCCGAGTGCGAACTGGAGTTTGAAGAGCTTCCGGTGCGCCTGATGCGCCGCCGTTTCCGGGCCTCGGACCTTGCCGGCGTCTTTCTGGTCTTTGCCGCCACGGACGATCGCCTCACCAACCACCGCATCGGCATCGCCGCCAAAGGACGCAGCCTGCTGGCGAATATCGCCGATTCGGCGGAGGAGTGCGATTTCATCGTCCCTGCCCGCGTGCAGCGCGGCGACGTACAGATCGCCGTCTCTACGGGCGGCGAGAGCCCCCGCCTCTCCGCCGAACTGAGGCGGAAACTCGAAGACGTGCTGTAGGGAGAGCCACTTCCGGCGCACCTGCCAGGGTTGGATCGCCAAGGCAGTGCACTCCGGACAGCCGTTCGACTGCTTCACTCGCGCCGTCCGGGTGCCTGATTCTTCAAGATCGTCTGCCAGTTCAGGACCACCGTGTATCCCAGCGGGCCACTACTGGGAGCCAGGCGCAGAAACCGCTTGCCATCGGCGGCGGACTCCCAAACGCCGGGCGCCGTCACTCCTAGCAGATGCGGGATTCCCGCACGGAACACTGGGCCGGCTGTGATTTCGACCGCCATCAGCCGTCCTTCGGGAGTCTTGTAGAAAATCTCCCGGCCGTCGCCCCGCCAGTGCGGCTCCGTACCGACGCCATTGGAGATCGGCCACTTTCCGCCCGCCGCCACGGCGGTTTCGGCGGAGTTCATGGCGAAGGATCGCACGTAAATTTCGCGCCGGCCGGACTCGTTCGATTCGTAGGCCACCCATCGCCCGTCCGGAGAGAAGCGCGCCCCACGTTCATTGAATTCGGAATTCCGGAACGGGACGGGTTTCCGGTTTCCCTCCATCGGCAGAACCCAGATATCGGACTTGTTCTTCGCATCCTCCGCCTGGTAGAGCAGGAAGCGGCCGTCGCGGGACCAACTGGTGGCGTGCAGGTCCTCCCCGGATTTCAACAGCACCGCTTCGTCCTGAACGTCGTCCACGTGCTTCTGATACAGGTGGAAATGCCCGTCCCGGCTGGAACTGAAGATGATCTGGTTTCCGTCCGGCGACCAGACGGGATTCGTGTCCACCAGCGAGCCGAAGGTCAGGCGGGTGCGCGAGCCTCGGACGAGGTCCAGCATCCAGATGTTGCTGGAGTCGGCGCCGGAGCGCACCGTCTCGACGGCCAGGCGTGTGCCGTCCGGGGAGAGGGCGGAGACTTTATACGGGCCGGTCTCGCCGGCGTTTCCCAATACCTTGCCCTCCCGGTCACACCACGTGAACTGACGGTCGCCCCCCGCGATTTGCGGCAGCACCAGGACGTCGTTCGACGAGGCGGAGAAGGCCACATAAACGGCTCCGGCACGGTTGTCGCTTACCCCCTCGGTGACAGGCACCGCCCGCCCCTTCAGTTCGAAGCGCCGGTTGTCGAAGGGCTGCGCCAGCAGCGTGCCTTCGCGGACATAGAGCAGGTAGCCGGTTGCCGGGTCCGCGGTGGGCACATAGGCCGGCTGGGAGTTGCTCCGCACCAGGGGCTTCGCCGTGCGCTGCCCCGGTCTTGCGTCCAACGAACCCAGACAGATGGCGCTGTTCGCCGGATCCGTGGAAGCGCACGCGTAGACGAAATTGAAGCCATCGGGCAGGAAGGATGGGCAGAACTGCGAATTCTCGTGGCGCGTGGGGTCGAGCGAGGTGAGTTGCACGGGGGCGCCGCCAGAGGCGGGGACGCGAAACATGCCTAGTTGCCTCTGCCCGAAGACGATTACATCGTCCCGGTTCCAGGCTCCCCCTCCCCACCGGCCCTGCAGGCTGGTTACCGTTTGCGGTGCGCCGCCGGTCGCGGCGATCCGGCTGACGCTGCCTTCGGACGGGTAGCCGATGAAGCGGCTATCCGGGGACCAGAAGGGGGTGCCGGCGGCCAATGCCTTCAAATCTGTAGACACTCCGGCTTCGAGGGAATGAACCCAGAGGTGGCCCCCGGCGACGAAGGCCAGCATCCGGCCATCGGGCGAGATGTTCTGCGTTCGTACGGTATCCGCAGGGAGAGGAATCTGGAAGCGCACCGGCTTGGCGGCTGGCGGCCGGAGTTCGCTGAAGTGCAGTGGGGCCAGCACTGCCAGTCCAATTGCCAGCGACGCCGCAGCGATCCACGCCGGCCACGTGCGGCGTCCAGGCGCGGGCGGACCCGCGGACGGGGAGGTCTCCCCGGCGAGCACCGCTTCGAGGACGATGCGCGCCTCCCCGATATCGCGCAGGCGTTTCCGGGGATTGCGGTCCAGGCAGCGCCGCAGCAGTTCCCGGATAGCCGGGGGTGTCTCGCGCGGCAGTGCGTCGAATTCGATCGGCTCGCGCAACACCGAGGCGAGCGTGTGCGGCATGGTTTCGCCATCGAAGAGGCGCTTGCCCGTGAGCATTTCCCAGAGCACCACCCCGAACGACCAGATGTCCGCCCGCTGATCCACGGTGCTGCCGCCTG
>CAIRBY010001047.1 GCA_903876865.1 uncultured Acidobacteriia bacterium | reverse complement strand
CTGGTAGGGCAGGAAGTTTTGCCTGCCAACGCTTCGGGTATGCGGGGTTGGCAGGCGGAAACGCCAGCCCTACCGAGCGGCATCAACAGGTTCGGCGTCGTGGGTGGCAATGAGGTTCCGCGTCCGGTCGCGGCTCTGGTAGGGCAGGCAGTTTTGCCTGCCGACGCTTCGGGTATGCGGGGTTGGCAGGCGGAAACGCCTGCCCGACGGTGCGGTGGCGGCGGGTGTGGCCGTGAGGGCTCGAGTGCGGGTCTCGGGGTCATGGTTGCGGGACCGTGGCGCGCAGTCGGAGGCGCGCGAGTTCCTCAGTGAGGGGGCGGACGAAGCGCTCCACGGTGCCGGGGCTATCGTGGCACTCGATGATGTCGCCGGGGCGGGCGCGGCGCAGGGAACGCCGGAAACGGGAGTCGGGCGGAAATTCCCAATCCAGGGTGCGGAGGGTGCTGGGCCAATCGAGGCGGGTGCGGTCTTCGGGTTGGAGGCGTGCGCCGAGCGCGTGCGGGCGGGCGAAGCCGAACTCGCGCAGCAGGGTCTGGAAGCGCAGGCGGTGGTGCTCGCCGGTATCGAGATAGGGAAAGCGGAACCATTTGGCGGGGCGCGGCACTCGCGCCTGTGCGTAGATGGCTTCGATGGCCGCTTCGGTCCGTTCGATCTCGCGGCGCGCCTCCGCCAGATCGAGTATTGAGAAGTGGGGATGGTCGAAGGAGTGGTTGCCGAGCGCAAAGCCGCGGCGCACGGCATCGATGAGAACCGCTTCGCGTCCGGCGATGTTGCAGCCGAGCACGAAGAGCACGGCGCGGTGGCCGGCGGCTTCGAGGCAGTCGAGCAGTTGGGGAGTGGAATCGGTGGGGCCATCGTCCATCACGAGCGTGACGGAGCGGTCCGTGTAGGGATCGGCGCCGGCGCGGTCGATCGCCTTTTCGGCGAGGAAGCGCGGCAGCACGGAGCGAAGGAACGGCGCGCCCCAGGTATAGAAGGCGGGGCGGGTGAAGAGCGCGGGGTCGCGCAGCAGCGCCTGCCAGATCCAGCGGCGGGAGGCGCCGAAGTGGCCGCGCCAGTATTCGCCAATGGCCATGTTGACCATCAGGTTGGTGCGGCCGCGTGCGGGAATGGCGGGTTCGAGCAGGTGCTTGCGCATCACGGCGAGCCAGGGTATGGCGTCGGAGGGCCAGTGCGAAGGGGTGTTGCCGGTGTGGGTGCGGTGGAGCAGCAGGGGCTCTTCCACGGTGGCGATTTCGCCAGCGAGGGCAGCGCGCCAGAAGAGGTCGTAGTCCTCGAAATTGGAGAGGCGCGGATCGAAGCCGCCGGTCTGGTTGAGCAACTCGCGCCGCAACACCACGGCGGAGGTGTACATGCGGCACCAGGTCTGGGTGATGCCCGCGTAATCGAAGCCGCGGCGCGAAGCGAAGAGAAATTCGCGGCGGAGTTCGGCGGAGGCGGCGGGCAGCGGTTGGCCGAGCGGATCGATCTTCTCGGCCCAGGTGTGGGAGAGGACGACTTCGGGGCGCTCGAAGTGGGGCACCTGCAGGGCGAGCTTTTCGGGGCGCCAGAGATCGTCGGAATCGAGGAAGGCGATGAATTCGCCGCGCGCCAACGACCAGCCTACGTTGCGCGCGGTGGAGCGTCCGTGATTGAACGGGAGGCGTTCGACGCGGACGCGGGCGCCAAAATTCGCGGCGAGAAGATCGGCGGTGCCATCGATAGAGGCGTCATCGACCACGATCACCTCCAGATCCGTGAAGCTCTGTGCGAGTGCGCTCTCGATGGCCGCGGGGACGAAGCGCGCGCGGTTGTGGGTGGGGATGACGACGCTAACGGCGGGCATCGGCGGGGCGGCCTCCTTGGGCACAAGCGGAGCGGTTTTCCAGGGCATGAGCGGACGCCTCTGTGTAGAGCGCGGCGAGTTGGCTTGCGACCAGCCATTCGCGGCAGCCCGAGCCTTCCCAGGTGCGGCGCGCGGCGATGGCGAGGGCGTGGCTGAGGACCGGGTTGCGGGTGAGTTCGGTGAGCGCGAGCGAGAGCGCGGCGGGGTCGGCGAGCGGAACGAACCAGGCGTCAGCGAGATGGTGCAAGGGTAAGCCCTCGGGATCGCCCGCGAGCAGGATCGTCTTAGCGGCGGCCATGGCCTGCGCACAGGCGAGTGGCGCGCCCGCAGCCGAGGGAGAGAGCAGGACGGCGTCACAGGAGGAGAGGCGTTCGGGGAATTCGGCGGCGGTAGCAGGCGGCAGCAGTTCGATGCCGGGGCAGTGGCGCTGCGCGAGGCCGAAGGCGGCGGACAGGAGCGCGGCCTGG
>CAIRBY010001046.1 GCA_903876865.1 uncultured Acidobacteriia bacterium | reverse complement strand
GTTGCTGGTGCTGTGCTGCGTGCTGGGAGCGGCGGGCAGCGTCTACGATCTCGGGATCACGCGCTTCTACCCGGTGCTGGCCGATCGCGGGGTAGTGCCGCCGCTGGACTGGATGTCTCCCGATCGCGAGTTCGGGCGGCGCACGCTGGCTGCTCGGGCCGCGTATGAGTGGATTCAGCAGAGCACACCGCGCAGCGGCGCTGTACAGGCCAATCCGACGGTCTTCACGCAGGATACGACGGGCTTTCTGTATGGAGAGCGTCCCACGGTAGCGGGCGATTTGGGGTGCCTGACCACGTTTGGCGGCGATGCGACGCAATGCCCGCCGGTGCTGGCGAAGGTGCAGGCGGCCTTCCCGGTGAAGGTGGGCGCGGAAGCGGCGTCGCTGGGCGAGGTCTGCGCGGCGCTGCCCATCGATACGTTGGTGGCGAAGGATACGGACGCGGTATGGCGCGACCGCCGCTCCTGGGTATGGAGCGAGCGGCCGGACTACGCCAACGCGTATCTGAGAATGTTCCGTTGCAACACGCGGGGCAATCTGGTCAATCGCGCAAGCGCACGCTGATCAACTGGCGGTAACTCGAGGCGCGTTGAATCTCGACTTTGGCGCCATCTTCCACCACGCGCGCGAGCACCCATCCGGGGCGCAGCGCGGTCTGGTAAAGGGTGAATTCGCGGCCGGGCCTGGAGAAGGCGGCGTAATCCTCCACGATCATATGGCCAAACTCGGGCAGGGCGCGAATGCCGCCATCGATGGTGTCGAAGCCGATGTATTTGCGGGCGGCGGCCTCATCGGCGAGGAAGACGAGGCGCGGTTTCAGGCGCGGCGGCGCGTAGTGCCACATCTGCAGGAAGAGGTGCCCATCGGGAATGACCACGAGCCCCTTTTCCAGCGCGGCCTGGAGGATGGGTTCGGCCTCGTAGGGATTGCCCCTGGCGCCGGAATCGAGCAGGCGCACGGTGGCTCCCCAGACCAGGACCGCGAGCAGCGCGGTGGCTATCGTGCCAGTGCGGCCGGTGAGGCGCGCGGCCAGCAGGGGCACGAGCAGGCAGACGCCGATCAGGCCGGGCAGCGCATAGCGTTCCGTGAACATGTGCGTGACCAGCAGCGCGCCGATTACGGTGGCGAGGGGAATGGCGATGAAGAGCGCGCCCGCGACCCACTCATGCTGCGGCACGGAAGTGTCTTCCGATGTCGAGGCGGGTTGGGGCGAGGCGGAATTGGCGCGCCAACCGAACAGTGCGAGGACGCCGAGGAGCAGCGCGAGGTACGGCCCGAGCGGAGTCAAGCCGCTCTCCCAGAACTCGATGCCCTGGCGCAGGTAGGCGGGAGTCCAGGTGTTGGAGAAGCCTTTCACCACGCTGGTGATGGTGGCCGCGCGCCACACGAGCGGCACGCCGCCGAGCAGGAAGGCGATCCAGATGCCCCAATCGATGCGGCGGGAGCGGCGCGCGCGGAAGAGTTCGGCGCCGGCGAGGGGCAGGTAGGCGACGACGGCGTAGTACTGGCAGAAGAGCATCGCAGCAAGGCTGAGGGCGAGGGCGAAGAGCGCGGCGGCGCGCTTCCGGCCTTCGGCTGCGGCTTGCCATGCGACCAGGGCGATGCCGATGAAACCCAGTTCGAGTCCGTAGGCGCGCGCTTCCGCCGAGTAGTAGTAGGCGCCGGTGAGGATGGGGAGCAGCAGGGCGCAGAAGCCGTGAAGAGTCCCGGCGCGGCGCTGCACGAAAGAGAAGAGGCAGAGGCAGAGAATCCAGAAGCCGGCGATGGCGGGGATGCGGGCGGTAATTTCGTTGAGGCCGAACCAGTGGATGGAGAGGTGGGTGAGCAGGTGGGGCAGGGGCGGATTGGCATCCGTGGTGACGGCGGCCCTCCAGGTGGTGGCGAGGTCGGGCGAATTGGCCACGACCAGGGTGATGATCTCGTCGTACCAGAAGGGGCGTCCGGCGGCACGGGCGCAGGCGCCGGCGGTGTAGAGGACGGTGAGGGCGAGGAGGAGAAGATACTTTCGCTTTTCCAAGGGAATCCTTCGATCCACTGTAGTGTAAGCGATGGGGAGGCTGCCGTAGGACAGGCCATCGTATTGTGTGGCCTGTCTTCGCGATCGAGAGAAAGGCGAATTAAGCCGACAGGCCAACCAATACGATGGCCTGTCCCACTCCGGGCCGAAGAGGATGTAGAGGGCGTAGCAGAGGGCGGCGCCGACTGCGGCGGCGACCAGTCCCGAGAAGCGGCGCTTGGCGAGGAAGAAGATCAGGGCGATGCCGGTGAGCGAGACCAGCGTCATGAGCACGGCGCAGATATCGATGAGCAATTTCCAGACGCTGCCGGCGTCGCGGCCCTTGTGCAGATCGTTGATCACGGCTCCCCAGCCCATACGGGTCTCGGTGAGTTCGTACTTGCCGCTATCGCGATCAATGAAGGTGTCGGCGGTGTAGCCGGGGCCTTTGAAGGAGACGGAGAGCTGGGAATCATCGATGCGGAAATCGGCGAGCGCGCTCTTCACACCGTTTGCCTTACGCAACTGCTCGACGATTTCCAGCTTGGGGACGTCCTTGCCAGCAGCGGGGCGCAGCCACTCCTGCGGCATCGCGCCCTTGGTAGTGATGGTCCTCTGCTGTTTGGTGAACCACTCCGGGTGATTGACGGTGAGCCCGGTGGCGGCGAAGAAGAAGAGGATGGCGAAGCTCACCATGGAGAGGTAGATGT
>CAIRBY010001045.1 GCA_903876865.1 uncultured Acidobacteriia bacterium | reverse complement strand
CGCCCACGTTCGTCACGGTGGGCGACCCGGCGACGCTAACGGTGAAATTGACGGGCAGGGCGCGGTCCGGGGGGTACGTGGTGGGGCTGAAGGGAGACAGCATCGCGCAGGTGACGCCGCAGGTGACGATTGCGGAGGGTTCGGCCTCAGGCACGGCGGCAGTCAGTACCGGGCTGCTCACGGGCACGGGCACGATCACGGCGCAATCCGGCGGAGCGACACAGAGCGCCACGCTGGAGGTGGATGCGGTAAACGCGGCGCAGCTTACGGCGGTGACGCTGGGATCGACTTCGACGTTGGGCGGGCGCACGGTGACGGGCACAGTGACGCTGGCGGCGACGGCGCCGGCGGGGGGCGCGAAGGTGACGCTGGCGAGCGACAACGCGGTGGCGGTGGCGCCGGCGAATGTGACGGTGCCGTTCGGGCAGAAATCGGCTACGTTTCCGGTGACGACGACGGCAGTGACTGCGCCGGTGACGGCGACGGTTTCGGCGACGTTGAATCACGTGACGACGAGCGCGGCGCTGCTGGTGAATCCGGCGATGCAATTGACGCTTTCGGCGAGCACGATCGTGGGCGGCAATAGCTTGAGCGGCACGGTCACGCTGGGCGATCCGGCGCCGGCGGGCGGGGTGGTGCTCTCGATTTCGTCGAGCGATCTTTCGGCGGCGCGGGTGGGGACGGCGGCTATGGCGGCGGGGCAGAATGTGGCGAGCTTCACGATTACGACGAACAGCGTGCTGGCGGCGCGGACGGTGACGATCACGGTGACGTATGGGGCGCTGACGCAATCGGCGAGTTTGAGTGTGACGCCGCCGCCGGTACCGGCGCTGAGCGCGGTGACGATTTCGCCGAGCAGCGTGACGGCGGGGCAGAGCGCGACAGGGACGGTGACGCTGACGGGCGCGGCGACGGCGGGGACGACGGTGTCACTGGGTACGAGTTCGGGGATCATCGCGGCGGTTTCGAACTCGGTGGTGGTGGCGCAGGGGCAGGTCTCGGCGCAGTTCAACATCAGCACGGTGGCGAAGGGCGTGGCGACGATCACGGCGACGTTGAACGGGGTGAAGCAGACGGCGACGATCACGGTGCAGTGAAGAAGAACGTCGAGACGAATCTCGACGCTGCAGGCGGAAACGCCTGCGCCACGGGGGGGGCGGGAAGGCAGGTGGAATGAGTGGTTCAAGACACAAGGCGAGGCGGGCAAGCTAAAGCATGCCAGATTGCAGGGAAGGGCTGGCGGACTTTGGGTTGGAGCAGAGTCGAGTGAGGGCGGGGGAAGGCTAGATTAGTGGGACAGGCCACACAAGGCGATGGCCTGTCCTACTGGGAGCGGCGGTGGTCTTTGAGGATGCAGCGGTCCATCACGACGAGCAAGCCGGCGGCGAGGGCGCGGTGGGCGGCCTCTTCGTGGGCGACGCCTTCCTGCATCCAGACGACTTTGGCGCCCTTGCGGATGGCGGCTTCGACGATCTCGGGGACATATTCGGAGCGGCGGAAGATGTTGACGATATCGATGGGGCCGGGGACGGAATCGAGATCGGGGTAGGCGGTCTCGCCGAGCACCTGTTTTTCCAGGGGATTGACGGGGATGATGCGGTAACCCGAGCGCTGCATGTATTCGGCAACGCCATAGCTGGGGCGGAATCGCTTGCCGGAGAGGCCTACGACAGCGATGGTGTGCGATCCCCGCAGGATTTCCGCAATCGCGCTCATTGGGCCTTGGGTTTGCGAGTGGGCGGCGCGGTACGAGGTCCCGCTTTCCGCTGCGAGAGGGCGCGCTGCTTCAGGGTGCGCGGTTCCGCGGTGCGCTGCGGTGCGGTACGCGGCTTATCGGGACGCGGTTCGGCAAGCCGCTGCTGCACGGCGCGTTGTTCCACGGCGCGCTGCTGCACGGTGCGCGGTTCCACGGCATGCTTGAGCTTCTCGACTTCGTCGGTGGAGAGGTGGCGGAATTCGCCGGGCTTGATGTTGCCCATATCGATGGGGCCGACGCGCACGCGCTTGAGTTTTTCCACCAGTTTGCCGAGGTGCTTGAACATGAGGCGGATCTGGTTGTTGCGGCCCTCGGTGAGTTTGACTTCGTACCAGGGGTTGGCGGCGTTGCGGATGAGCTTGATGCCGGCGGGCAGGGTGCGGCGGCCCATGATGGGGAGTCCGGTGCGGAACTCCTCTTCCTGATCTGAGGTCAGCAGCCCGGTCACCTTGACCAAATAGGTCTTGGGCAGGTGGGTGGCGGCGGACATGATGGAGTTGGCCAGATCGCCATCATTGGTCATGAGGAGCAGGCCTTCGCTGTGATAATCGAGGCGGCCGACGGGGTAGACGCGGTCCTTCACGCCACGGATCAACTGCATGACGGTGGCGCGGCCTTCGGGGTCGCTCACGGTGGTCATGGTAGCGGTGGGCTTGTTGAGGACGATGTAGACGTTGTGCTTGGGCGGATGGAGCAGGCGGCCATCGACCTTGATGTGGTCGGTTTCAAAATTGGCTTTGGAGCCGAGCTCGGTCACGACGGTGCCGTTGACGGAGACGCGGCCTTCCAGCATGATCTTCTCCGCCTGCCGACGCGAGGCAACGCCCGCGATAGAGAGGATCTTCTGGAGACGTTCTTCAGGCACTTAGTTTTCCTCGGGGGGCGCGGATTCGGCGATTTCAGCCGGCGCGGGTTGGGTGGTTTCTTCGGGGACCGCCACGGGGGCGGCATCGGATTCAGCGGTTGCAGGCGCCGTAGCGGATTCTGCCTCGACTGGGATTTCGACTTCGGCCGGGGTTTCGGCTGGGGCTTCGGCTGGGGCTTCGACTTCGGGGAAGCCGGAGACCGGGAGGATGTCCGCAGCGCCGGGGACGGCGGGTTCGATCTCGGCGAAGGCCATGCGGCGGATCTCTTCGAATTCCTTCAGCGACGGCAGTTCGCTCAGGTCCTTGAGACCGAACTGGATCAGGAATTCCTTGGTGGTCTTGTAGAGGATGGGCTTGCCGATCACGTTTTTGCGCCCGGCGACGGCAATGAGCTTGCGGTCGAGCAGGGTTTTGAAGACGCCGCCGCCCTGCACGCCGCGGATCTCCATGATTTCGGGTCCGGTGGCGGGCTGCTTGTAGGCGATGACGGCGAGGGTTTCGAGAGCGGGGAGGGAGAGCTTGAGGGGCGGTTTGAGGCTCTTGACGAAGTTGCGAACGGCTTCGTGGTGTTCGGCCTTGGTGGCCATTTTATAGCCGCCGGCGACTTCGCGGATGGCGACGCCGTGGATGGGCTGGTCGAATTCGGCGACCAACTGATCGAGCAGGCCTTTGATGCGCTCGACGGGCTGCTGGAGCGACGCGGCGATCTGGGCGAGGGTGAGGGGCTCATCGGCCACGTAGATGATGGCTTCGAGCACGGCGCGGAGCTGGCCGTCTTCCTGGGCGACGAGGAGCGGCGCCTCTTCGGCTGCGAGCAACTCTTCGACGGAGAGGGAGGGCTCGGTTAGCTCGGAGGGCTCGGTGGTTTCCGGCGCTTCGACGGGCTCGGCTGCGACCGCTTCGGTGGGCGAGGCAGGCTCTTCCGCCTGCGGCTCTGCTTCCACCGCCTGCGGCTCTGCTTCCACCGCCTGCGGCTCTGCTTCCACCGCCTGCGGCTCTGCTGCTTCCGCCTGCGGCTCTGCGACGGCGGGCGTTACCGGCTCCGGAGCGGGAGCGGCATCAGTTTCGGGTTCCGGGCTTACGCCTTCGGGGAGATTTTGCGGTTCTTCCATGCGCGATCAGATGTAATCTTTCTCAATTGCGGACATCGGCTGCTCGGTGGCGAAGACGGTTTCAAAGCTCTCGTGGCGCTTCAGGGCGATTTCGCCGAACAGGTCCTTCTGGGTAACGACAACAGCCTGCATGCGGACCATTTCGAGAACGGCCAGGAACAGGGCGATCATGGCGCGGCGGGTGCGCTGCATCTCGAAGATGCGCATGATGTAGACGGGTTTATCGGCGCCGGACTGATCCTGGCCGGCTTCGCGGAACTGATCGCGGAGGTAGCGGATCATATCGCTGACGGTGACGTCGGCGGATTCGACTTCGTAGACGGGGCGGTTCTTGACGCGCTCGAGCATTTCGCCGAAGGCTTTGACGAGGTCGAAGAGGGTGATGGCGAGGCCGGGGTCGTCGTCTTCGGAGACGAAGGCTTTGATCTGGGGATTGCTCCAGACGTTCTCTTCGATCATGCGCTTCTGTTGCAGCATTTCGGCGGCATTCTTGAAGCGCTCGTGTTCGAGGAGACGGTCCACGAGTTCCTGGCGCGGGTCGTCGGACTCGCCTTCGACGGAGGCGAGGGCGGGGTCGCGCGGGAGGAGCATCTTGGACTTGATGTGGATGAGGGTGGCCGCCATGTAGACGAATTCCGCGCCCAGATCGATATCCATCTCGCGCGCCTTATCCATATATTCCAGATATTGCGAGGTGATGGTCGCGATCGGGATGTCCTTGATTTCGATCTGCTGCTTTCGGATCAGGTCCAGCAGCAGGTCCAGCGGCCCGTCATATTGAGCCAGATGGAAATTGAGTGGCGACGACACTATCCTTCACGATAGCATGGGCCGGACTCGGGAACGGGGTCCGGGAGGGCGCGGAAAGGGGGAATGGCGGGTTTGCGGGGGATGGGGGGGGAGTGGCGGCGGACGGGTGATCTGAGACATGGCCGGAGGAATGAGCAGATGGCCACAAGACAATGAAAACAAGCCAGTAATGCGCCGCCGGCGGAGGCCGAAGGGATTTTCCAGGGCAACCGGAATGGCTGTCTCCGCATCGATTGTGATACACAAGAGGTTAAAGCCATTAACGGGTGATACCAATTCAACGAGGACTAGCCCTCGCGGCACTGGCATGGACGGGGATTGCCCTTTGGGCTGCTCCGCCGCAGATCGGGACGCAAGCAGGGCCGCAGGCGGGGCTGAAGATCGAAGTGTCCGTGACCGACCAGAGCAAACTGGCGGTACCCGGGGTGCGCCTGCAATTGCTCTCTTCCAGCGCGCCGCGCACGGCGGAGACGGATGAGAACGGGCGGGCGGCCTTCGCCGATCTCGCACCGCTGAAATACCGGTTGGAAGTGCATCAGCAGGGCTTCGAGGCAATTCTGCGGGAGATCGACCTGGCGGACGGCCGCGCCGTGGTGGTTGCGCTGACGCTGATTCCCGAGGGCAAGCACACGGAGGTGGAGGTCAAGGGCGAGAGCACGCCGGTAGAGCAGGGCGCCAATACGCCCACCAGCGTGAGCGGGCAACTGGCGAAAGAGCTGCCGAACCGCCCGGCGACGGTGGCGGACGCGTTGCCGATGGTGCCGGGGGTGGTCCGCGAACCGGGCGCAGGGTTGCGGATTTCGACGAGCCCGGAGAACCGGAGCGCGCTGATCGTGAATTCGGCGGACGTGACGGACCCGGCGACAGGGCAGTTCGGGCTGACGATTCCGATTGACAGCGTGGAGACGCTGAACGTCTACCAGACGGCCTTCCTGGCGGAGTACGGGCGCTTCACGGCGGGCCTGGTATCGGTAGAGACGAAGCGGGGCGGGGACAAGTGGAAGTGGGAGTTGAACGACCCGTTCCCGGAGTTCCGGATTCGCAGCTGGCAGATGCGGGGCTTGAAGACGGCGACGCCGCGGCTGAATTTCGAGGGGCCGATCATCCCCGGCAAGCTGTATCTGGCGGAGGGATTCGAGTACGAAGTCCGCAAGACGGCGGTTTACACGCTGCCGTTCCCGCACAACCAGAAGTTGCAGCAGGGGCTGAATTCGTTCACGCAGCTGGATTGGGTGCTGAGCGGCAAGCAACTGATTACGGCGACGTTTCACATTGTGCCGCAGCGGCTGGGCTTCGTGAACATGAACTACTTCAACCCCGAGCAGACGGTGCCGGACGCGCGCACGCACAGCTACACGGGGACGCTGGCGCACCGGCTGACGATCGGGCAATCGCTATTGGAGACCACGTTTTCGGTGACGAGTTTCGACGTGGGGGTGTGGGGGCAGGGTCCGGCGGACCTGGTGGTGACACCGGGCGGAAACACGGGCAACTATTTCGCGACCAAGCAGCGCTCGGCGATGCGGGAAAGCGGATTGACCACCTTCAGTTTCGCGCCGTTCCATCACTGGGGAATTCACCACTTCAAGCTGGGCTCGTACGTGGCGGGGAGCGAGCAGGACGGGCAGATTCAGGAACACCCGGTGGAGATTCGCAATGGCGCGGGCGTGCTGACGCGAACGATCACGTACAATAGCGTGCGGCAATTCGAGATCAGCGATGTGGAGCTGAACTTCTTCGCGCAGGACCACTGGATTCTGACGCCGCGGCTGAGCATCGACGTGGGAGCGCGGGTGGAATCGCAGCAGGTATCCGGCGCGTTCCGGCTGGCGCCGCGGGCAGGCTTCGCGTGGAACCCGGTGCCGGGGCAAGGGACGACGGTGCGCGGCGGCTTCGGCTTCTTTTACGACCGCGTGCCGCTGAATGTGTACGTGTTCAACAGGTATCCCGACCAGATTCTGACCTATTACAATCCGGCCGGGGAGGTGATTGACGGACCGGTTCTGTACCTGAACACGCTGGGTCAGACGAAGGTGCGGCATCCGTTCGTCTTCCAGCAGCCGATCGACGGGAATTTTTCTCCGCGCAGCATCAACTGGACGGTGCAACTGGAGCAGCCGGTGGGCCAGTACCTGAAGCTCCGCACGGGCTTCATGCAGAGTCTCTCCGACGGGCTGGTGATTCTGAATCCGGTGCTGCCGGACGCGTCGACGGGGTTAGGGGCGCTGCTGCTTTCGGGCACGGGAGGGGCGCGCTACCGGCAGGTGGAAGCGACGGCGCGGCTGCGGCTGAAGGAGACGCGGGAGCTGTTCTTTTCCTACGTGCGCAGCAAGGGGCGCGGGGACTTAAACGATTTCGGCAGCTTCCTGGGGACGTTCCCGGTGCCGGTTGTGCGGCCGAACCAGTTTGGGGATTCGCCGGCGGACCTGCCCAACCGCTTTCTGGCGTGGGGACTGATGAGCCTGCCGATGCAGTTCCGGATCGCGCCGGTGATCGAATACCGCAGCGGGTTCCCCTACAGCGTGCTGGACGCGAATCAGGATTATGTGGGCGCGCCGAACACGCACCGGTTCCCCACGTTTCTCTCAGTGGACGCGCGGGTGAGCAAGGATTTTCAGATTAACCCGAAGTACGGGGTGCGGTTCTCGGTGAGCAGCTTTAACCTGACGAATCACTTCAATCCGGAGGCGGTGCACCTGAACACGGGGGACCGGGCGTACGGGTATTTCTTCGGGCATCGGGGACGGCGGTTCACGGTGGATTTCGACGTGCTGTTTTAGCGGTGGGGTGGCTTGGGGCGCACGCTTGCGGTCACGATGCTGCGCAGTGGGCGCGGACAGGCCACAAAATGCGATGGCCTGTCCCACTGGCGGTTCAGGGTGGGTGGCTTGGGGCGCACGCTTGCGGTCACGATGCTGCGCAGTGGGCGCGGACAGGCCACAAAATACGATGGCCTGTCCCACTGGCGGTTCACGGTGGGTGGCTTGGGGCGCACGGTTGCGGTCACGATTCTGCGCAGTGGGCGCGGACAGGCCACAAAACACGATGGCCTGTCCCACTGGGGGCTCTGATTTCAGTTTTCGAGCGGGGTCTTGTCGGCGCGGTCGATGACGAGGAGTTGGACGGGGGCTTTGGCGGGGACGAGTCTGAGGCCGAGTTGGGCGGGGAGGGCGCGCTGGAGCAGGGCGAACATATCGGCGCCCGGCTCGGGCTGGATCTCGAGGCGGAGTTGAAACAGGCCGGCGAGGCCCGTCTGATCGATCACGGGGATGGGGGTTCCGCTGGCGATGCCGGGACGGGAGGGGTCGGACTCGGCGCTGGAGGGGATGGTCAGGCGGACGGCGAGGAGGTTGGCGAACTCCTGCATGGTGGTGGCGCCCGGGATGGTAGCGTCCAATGCGGGGAGCGGCTTGGGGCCGTTCCCGGTGGTGACGAGTTGGTAGACGCGGAGTTCGCGGGTATCGCGGTGGAAGGCGAGGTGGAAGCGTTCGGCGAGGAGCGTCTGGAGCATCCGGTCGAGTTCGGGCTTGGGGGAGGGCGCATCCGCCTTGGCATCGAGATCGAATTCGGCCACACCAAGCCAGGAGGGTCCAGCGGCGATCTGATGGGGCTGCAACGCGTAGGCTTCCCCGATGAGGCGTTTCAAGGTGACGTTGCGTCCGGTGATGGCGGTGGGGGAGAGGGTGAGGCGGTTGTTGTAATCGGGGCCGACGGAGCGCTGGCTGGGCTTGAGGGAGGCGACGGCGAAGGCGGGGTTCTGGGCGGGAAGCGGCAGAATCAGAAAGAGGATCAAGATATTAGCACCGAAGTCTCGCATTTTCCAAGAATTCTCCTGCCAGGAGAATAGCATCGAAAGATATGATGAATTTACCGAACGTTACGGGCGAAGCGTTGACTCAGCGGCCGAAACGTGCGGAAATAAACGGTTCGAAAGGGCTAGTTCCAGAAGGACCTTTCGAGCTAGCCAGGATTTCGATGCAACTGAACTCCAGTAACGTGCCGCACCGGGAGCACCCCCGGGACCGAGCGTGGTACCGCCGAGACACGAGACGGTGAAGCGGCGCGGGTGGTTGTGGGTGCTGGGCATCGCCGCCGCATTGTGCGTCGCGGCGGGGGCGTACTACTACAAGGCGCAGAACGACGCCAAAATCGCGAGCCAGGCGGCGCTGGTATCGGTGCCGACGATGGTGGCGGTAGCGGGCGAAGTGGCGGAGACGGTGCGGGTAAACGGCACCGTGAACGCGCGGAATTTCGCCGCGCTATTGGCGCCGCGCATCCTGGGGAGCCGCAGCGGTTTGAACCGCGGGGGCGACGGCGGCGGTGGTGGCGGTGGTGGCGGGCAGGGCGGCGGACCCGGGGACTTCTCCCTGGTGCTGATGCGGTTGGCCAAACCCGGCGTACACGTCAAATCCGGCGAGGTGGTGGCGGAGTTTGACCCGCAGAACCAGTTGCAGCGGCTGGACGATTACAAAGACTCGGCGCTGCAGCAGGAGAATACGGTCAAGAAGATTCTGGCCAACCTCTCGGCGATCAAAGAGGCGCACGACCAATCCGTACGCACGGCCAAAGCCGATTGGGAGAAGGCGATATTGGATCTGAAGACGGCGGAAGTCCGTTCCGCCATCGATGCGGAGAAGTTCCGCCTGGCGGTGGAAGAGGCGGACGCGAAGTACAAGCAACTGGTCTTCGAAGCCACTTTGGTGGAGGAATCGCAGCGGGCGCAGGTGCGGATTTCGCAACTCAACCGCGACCAATCGAAGATCGAGACCTCGCGCGCGGAAGCCAACGTGGGCAAGATGACGGTGAAGGCGCCGATGGACGGGATTGTGGTGATGCAGAGCATCGTGCGCAACGGCGAGTTCGGGCAGATCCGGGAAGGCGATCAGGTAGCGGTGGGGCAGCCCTTCGTACAGATTGTGGACCCGAGTTCGATGGTGTTGAACGCCACCGTAAACCAGGTGGACGCGGAGCGGTTGCGGATGGGGATGAAGGCCACGGTACGGCTGGATGCCTATCCGGACATGGACCTGCCGGGGACGCTGGTAGGGATCGGCGCGATGGCGAAGGCGAGCAGTTTCCGGGCGCGCTATGTGGGCGAGATTCCGATCCGGATTCAGATTGCGCGAACGGACAGCCGGTTGATTCCGGATCTGACGGGAAGCGCGGAGATTTCCCTGCGCAGCGAGCGGGAAGTGATTGTAGCGCCGCGCGCGGCGGTGTTCGCGGGAGAGGGCGGCTCGTTCGTCTACGTGCAGTCCGCAGAGGGCTGGGTGAAGAAGAAGGTGGAACTCGGCCTGGCATCGTTCACGAGCGTGGCGATCCGCAGTGGAATTCAAAAAGGGGACGTGCTGGCGCTGGCAGCGCCGATTTAGCCGCGAGCAGGAACAACATGGCATCCAAGGACCGAAGGCCCAGCCAGCGGCTGGGAAAATCAAATCCGCGGCGGGTGAAGCTGATCACGTGGGGCGTGGCGCTGGCGGTGTGCGGCGGCGGGGCGATCACCGCGTATAAGTACACGGGGGCGACGCCGGTAGAAGTGCAGGTAGCGAAGGTGCGGCGCGGAGATTTCGTGGTGAGCGTGCGCACGCGCGGCGACATCAAGAGCGCGCGATCGGTAATTCTGAAGGCGCCGCAGGCTCCCGGATTGCGCATCGTGCACCTGGCCGAGGCCGGGCGTCCGGTGAAGAAGGGCGATGTGGTGGTGGAGTTCGACGCTTCGCAGCAGGATCAGAACGTGATCAGCCGGACGACGACGGTGCGGGCGGCGGATGGCGACATAGTGCAGGCGGTGGCCTCGCAGCGGATCGACAACGAAGCCGATGCGATGAACCTGATGGCGGGCCAGTACGACCTGGAGCGGGCCAAGTTGGATGCCAGCAAGGCGGAGGTTCTGAGCGCGATCGAAGGCGAGAAGAACAGGATCCAGGTGGGCGTTTCGGAGGGCTCGCTCTCCACGGTGAAGGCATCGCTTGCGGCGCACAAGGCGGGGCAGGACGCGGATCTGAGCCGGCTGAACCAGCGCAAGGACAAAGCGGTGCGCGACCTGGCGACGGCGCAGGGCTACGTCAAGCTGATGCAGTTGCGCGCGCCGAACGATGGAATTGTGAACCTGCTGCCGAATTTCCGGTCGGCGGGCTCGTTCGGGCAGGCGACGCCGCCTTTCAAGGAAGGTGACAACGCGTGGACCGGGGCGGAAATCGCGGAGATTCCCGATCTTTCGGACATGTACGTGGATCTGAAGCTGGAAGAAGTGGACCGCGGCAAGCTGCAATTGGGGCAGCAGGTGCACATCCGGGTGGACGCGATTCCGGACAAGGAGTTCGTGGCGACGCTGGATTGGATCAGCCCGATTGCGGCGCTGATCTTCAAGGGCGGATCGACGCCGGAGAAGACGTTCCCGGCGCGGGCGACGATCGAGCATCTGGACGACCGGTTGAGGCCGGGCATGAGCGCGAGCACGGAGATCACGATCGAGCGCCAATCGAATGCGCTGCTGATTCCGGCGCGGGCGAGTTTCGCCAAGGACGGCAAGCCGGCGGTTTACATTCAGCACGGCGCGAATTTTTCGGTGCAGGCGATCAGCGTGGGCCGGCAGAACGATGAAGAGATCGTAGTCACGGGTGGATTGAAGGAAGGCGACGTAGTGACGCTGGAGAGTCCGGCGGAAGCCGCGAAGCGGGCGAAGAAGAAGCTCTGATGAAAAAAGCAATTGTGCGAACTCTTGGCCTGGCGATCCTGATAGGCGCGGGCTGGGGCGGATACCGCTACTACAAACAACTGCCGCAGCGGCAGGACCTGATCCCCACGGCGAAGGTGGTGAAGGGAGATGTGGTGATCCGCGCGTACTCGCGCGGCGAACTGCGCGCGGTGCGCACGCAGACGCTGTTTGCGCCGAACCTGTTCGGCACGGTGCAGGTGACGAGACTGGCGCCGGTGGGATCGCTGGCGAAGGAAAAAGACCTGATCGTGGAGTACGACGACAGCGAACGGCAGAGCGCGCTGGAAGAGGCGAAGCTGGCCGTGGAATCCGTGGACGAGCAGATCAAGAAGGCCAAGGCGGACCTGGCGATTCAGCAGAGCCAGGATGCGGTGACGCTGTTGCGGACGCGGTACAACGTGCGCCGGGCGGAGTTGGATGTGCAGCGGAACCCGATCATCGCGGAGATCGACGGCAAGAAGAACGTGCTCACGCTGGAGCAGCAGAAGCGCGCGCTGGTGCAACTGGAGAACGATATTCAGGCGCGGCAGGAGCAATCGGCATCCGTCCTGGCGGTGCTGGGGGAGCAGCGCAACCGGAGCATGATCGAGGTGGAGCGCGAGCAGCAGCGGATCGCGATGACGAAGACGCTGGCGCCGATCACGGGGCTGGTGGCGGTGAAGCAGAATCGCGCGGGGAACTTCAATTTCGGGCAGCAGATGCCGGATATCCGCGAGGGCGACACGCTGCAACCGGGCATGCCGGTGGCGGACATCCTGGACCTTTCGGAGCTGGAAGTCTGGGCCAAGGTGGGTGAGTTGGACCGCGCGAATCTGCGCGAGGGTCAGGAGGCGATGCTGCAACTGGACGCGATCCCGGAGAAGCGTTTCAACGGCAAGATCAAGACGATGAGCGGGACGGCGACGAGCGACGTGTTCAGCGGCGACCCCTCCAAGAAGTTCGATGTGATTTTCAGCCTGGACATGCGGCAACTGCTGAGCGGCCTGGGAATGAAGCCGGCGGATATCGACCGGATTATGGCGACGGCGGCGGCGAATGCGAAGAAGGGCGACAATGCGCAGCAGGCGAATCCGTTTGCGGGGCCGGGAGCGGACGGCGCAGGAGGCCGGGGCGGCGGCAGAGGCGGCGGTGGTGGTGGGGATCGAAGCGGCGGAGCACGTGACGCGGGCGGCGGAAGATCGGGCGGCGGGCGTGATGCCGGCGGCGCACCTCAGGGTGGACGCGGCGGCGCAGCCACTGGATCGGGAGCCCAGGCAGCCGGGGCGGCAGCAGGGGCGCAGGCAGGCGCAGGCGGGAGAGGCGGCGCGCCGGGAGCGCAGGCACAGGGCGCGGGCGGGAGAGGCGGGGGACGGGACGCGGGCGGTGGATCGGGCGGACAGGGACAAGGCGGCGGCAGAGGCGGACCGGGTGGACAGGGCGGCGGAGCGCCGGACCCGATGGCGATGCTGAGGCGGCTGACCGCGAACATGGGCGGTTTCACGGAAGAGGATCGGAAGAACGCGCAGTTGCCGGTGCCGCCGGAGCAGGATTCGCAGGTGCAAGTGCTGTTGCGGCCGGGACTGCTGGCGGACGTGGAGATTCAGGTGGAGAAGCTGGCGGACGTGGTCCACGTGCCGGCGCAGGCGGTGTTCCAGAAGAACGGACAGTACCTGGTCTATGTGAGCAAGAACGGGAAGTTCGAGCCGCGGCAGGTGCAACTGGTGAAGCAGAGCGAATCCACGATGGTGATTGCGAGCGGCGTGACGCCGGGAGAAGTGGTGGCGCTGGCGGATCCGGCTCCGGGCCCGAAGAAGGGCGGAGAGAAGAAGGCCGCGGGCGGCGGCGGGAGCGGCGGAGTGAGCGGGATGCCGGGGAGCAGATAGGGATGAGCCTTTCCAACATTGGACCCGAATTATTAATGGGAATGGCCAGCCTGTTCGCGCACAAGTTGCGCAGCCTGCTGACCATGCTGGGTATGATTTTCGGCGTAGGCGCGGTGGTGGCGATGCTTTCCATCACGGCGGGCGCGCAGAAAGAGATGATGAGTTTCATCGACCAGTTGGGGGTGAACAACATCATTGTGGAAGCGCACGAGGCGGTGGACCGCAACGAGCTGCAGACGGTGCGCGCGGTTTCTCCGGGACTGAGTTTCCGCGATTACCGGGCGATTTCAGAGAACGTCTCCGGGCTGGCGGCGATTACGCCGCGCAAGCGGTTCAAGCCGCAGAAGCTGCTGCCGAAGACCAGCCAGGAGCAGCCGCAGCTGATCGGCGTGCTGCCGAATTTCATGGAGATCAACAGCCTGCGGCTGGTGCAGGGGCGATTCTTCACGGCGGAAGAGAACACGGCGTCATCGCCGGTGTGCGTGCTGGGCGAGACCACGAAAGTGAATCTGCTGGGCTACGACAACGCGGTGGGCAAGTACGTGAAGGTGAACGATTCGTGGCTGGAAGTGGTGGGAGTGCTGGCGCCGCAAGCCACGAGCGATACCGATGTGGAAGGCGTGCAGGCGATGAACCGCAACAACCTGATCATCGCGCCCTTGAACACGGTGATGCGCCGCTTTGAAGACAACACGAGCTACCTGAAGGACGAGATCGACGGGATCTACATGAAGGTGGGCCCGAATATCGATTCGATCGAGACGTCAAATGTGGTGCGCGCGATTCTGACGGCGACGCACAAGGACGCGGGAGATTTCACGGTGGTGGTGCCGGCGGGCCTGCTGGAAGAGCGGCGGCGCACGAGCTTTATCTTCAACATCGTGATGATCTGCATCGCGGGCATCTCGCTACTGGTGGGCGGTATCGGGATCATGAACATCATGCTGGCGACGGTGCTGGAGCGGACGCGGGAGATCGGCATCCGGCGCGCGATCGGGGCGCGGCAGGGCGACATTGTGCGGCAGTTCCTGACGGAAGCGGTATTGATTTCGATCGCGGGCGGGCTGATCGGGATTCTGTTCGGCATCACGTTATCCCGCGTGATCGCGTCGGCGGCGGGGTGGAGCACGGTAGTGACGACTTCCTCGATCGTGGTGGCATTCGGGGTTTCTGTGTTCATTGGGCTGTTGTTTGGCATTTATCCCGCGGTGCAAGCCGCGAAGTTGGATCCGATTGAGGCGATTCGTTACGAATAAGCGTATGCAGTTGCGAACTATAACCTTAGCCACTTTGGGCGCAGTCTTCGCGTCGGGCGCGTTTGCGCAAATGACGTCGTTCCCCAAGCCGAATTATTTCCGCGAGACATTTCTGAAGGCGCAGACCAAGGTGCAGCTGAAGGACCCGGTGCACCTCTCGGATTTCGTGGTGGGGGGCAAGCTGGAGCTATCGCTCAAGAACTACCTGACGCTGGTGATGTCGAACAATACGGACATTCAGCTGCAACTGCTGACGGTGGAACAGCCGAAGAACGCGATCACGCGGGCGTTCGGCACGTTCGACCCGACGGCGCGCGCCTCGTTCACGAGCACGCACACGACTTCGCCCTCCACGAATGCGCTGGACGGGACGACGACGGGCGCGGTTACGCAGACAAGCCAGCCGGCATCGTTTTCCTTCTCGCAATTCATGGAGACCGGCACGCAGTATACGGCGACGTACAGCGCGGCGAAGACGACGACGAGCAGCAGTTTCGCGACCTACAATCCGGCGCTGACCAGCAACCTGGCGATCAGCGTTTCCCAGCCGTTGTTGCGCAACCGGGGCAGCGAGGTGAACCGGCTGCCGATCATGACGGCGAAGAGCCGGCTGGCGATTTCCGAATTCAACCTGCGGGGGCAGGTGCTGAACCTGATCAGCGCGGCGGAGAACGCCTATTGGGATTTGGTCTCGGCGCGCGAAAGTCTGAAGGTGGCGGTGGGAGCGCGCGATGTGGCCGCGGCGTTCCTGAAACTCTCTGAGAAGCAGTTGGAGTTGGGCGCGCTCTCGCCGCTGGATATTTATAATCCGCAGCAGCAACTGGCGACCAACGAATTGAGCGTCTCGCAGGCGACGTTCAACCTGCAGCAGAAAGAAGACGTGCTGCGCAAGCAGATGGGCGTGGATCTGGACCCGCAGACGCGGGCGCTGCCGATTCAGTTGACGGAGACGGTGGATATCGCCGGCGATGCGGGGTCGATCGACCGCGACCAGGCGATCTCTCGCGCGATGGCGAACCGTCCGGACCTGAAGAGCGCGATCCAGAGCCTGGATGTGGACGATCTGGCGATCAAATCGGCGAAGAACGGATTGATGCCGAATCTGGCGCTGACGGGCAACTATACGACACAGGGCCGGGGCGGCATCTTTTTTCCGCAGGGCAAAGCGTTCGTCCCTGGCGGCTACCCGGACGCGGTGAGCCAGATGTTCGGCTTCGGATTCCCGGTCTACGGGTTTGGGCTGAACCTTTCGCTGCCGATCAAATCGCGCGCGGCGGCGGCGGATATGGCGGATGCGCTGATCGCGAAGAAGCGCGACGCGCTGAACATCCGCACCACGCAGCAGACGGTGCGCCTGGACATTCTGAACGCGATCAGCAACGTGGCGGGAAGCCAGGAGCAGTTGAAGCTGGCGAAACTGGCGCGCGATTTTGCGGTGAAGAATCTGGACGCGGAGAACAAGAAGTACGAATTGGGCACGGAGATCAACCAGAACGTGATTCTGGCGCAGAATGCGCTGGTGCAGGCCGAAAGCAACGTGGTGGTGAACCAGATCGGGCTGCGGCGGAATCTGTTGAACCTGTTGACCAAGACCGGGGAGTTGCTGGACGAGCGCGGGATCGTGATTCAGTAGCGCACGCGTTGGCCGGCGGACGCGTAGGGCAGGAGCCTGCCCTACGTTGGCGGTTCACCCGTCAGCGGGATCGCAGGGGCGTGGTGCTAGTGACGGAAGTGGCGGACGCCGGTGAAGACCATGGCTACGCCTAAGCGGTCCGCGGCGGCGATCACTTCTTCATCGCGCACACTGCCGCCGGGCTGAATGAAGGCAGTGGCGCCATTCTTCACGGCCTCTTCCAGGCCATCCGGGAAGGGGAAGAAGGCGTCCGACGCCACCACCGTGCCCGCCACGGGCAGCACCGCTTTCATGGCGCCGATCTTGACCGAATCCACGCGGCTCATCTGCCCGGCGCCCACGCCCACGGATTGTCCGGCGCGCGCGTACACGATGGCGTTCGATTTCACGTGCTTGGCCACCTTCCAGCCGAATTCGAGCGCCACCCACTCCTCATCCGTCGGGACGCGCTGCGTCTTGACCACCGCCGAGGCGCGGTCGAGCTGG
>CAIRBY010001044.1 GCA_903876865.1 uncultured Acidobacteriia bacterium | reverse complement strand
CCGCACGGCACGGAGACGATACTGGTGGTGGAAGACCAGGCGAACGTCCGGAAACTCATGGTGCAGACGCTCCGGACTTATGGCTACGAGGTACTGGAAGCGGAGAACGGCAGGGGAGCTTTGGAAGCGATCGCACACTCCTGGAAACGGGTAGACCTAGTGCTGACGGACGTGGTTTTACCCGGCATGACGGGACCGGAACTCACCGACCGGCTAAGGGAGATCCAACCGGCGATCAAGGTACTGTGGATGTCGGGGTATACCGCCGATGCAATCGAACGCTGCGGCGGGGGGCGGGATACGCATGTGCTGATGAAGCCCTTCGGCCCGGGGATACTGGCGGCGGAGGTCCGCAAGGCGCTGGAAGGATCGGCGGGAGAATAGGTGACGGCGCGCCTATTCCAGGGAAGCTTGCGCGGCGGAACGGACCTGCTCTTCGAGAGCATCCAGAGCACCGACGAAGAAGTGGTCGGCGGCTTCAATCCAGTGGAGTTCCCTGGGCGGGGCGAAGCTTTCGAACATCGCCTCCAATTCGGGGCGCGGGCCGTACTGATCCTGCGTGCTCTGGATGAAGATTTTGGGGACGCGGCAGGCTTCCAGGTGCTCGGGCGGGCCCCAGCGGGTGGGGAAGCCGGCGGCCATCAGGAAGCGGGCATCCTGCAATTCGCAGCCGAGGCGGGTGATGACGCGGGAGCCGAAAGAGAAGCCCGCGAGCGCGTAGGGCAGATCGGGATAGCGGGCGCGGAGGGAGGCAAGGGCGGCGCGGGCATCTTCGATTTCGCCTTCCATGTGGGCATGCTCGCCGGCGCTTGCGCCCACGCCGCGGAAGTTGAAGCGCAGCACCACGGCTCCGGCATGGCGCAGGCCGCGGGCAAGGCGGTAGACCACCTTGTTGTGCATGGTGCCGCCATAGAGCGGATGCGGATGGCAGACGAGCGCGGCAAAGCTTGGCCCGGCGCCCTCCGGCTCTTCGAGCAGAGCTTCGAGATTCCCCGCGGGACCGGAGAGCGCGACGGACTCGATACGGCGAGCCACGTCAGTTGGTGCGGAAATTGATGTACTGCAGGTCGATGCCGAAATCGCTGCCGCGCAGCAGTTGAATGGCGGATTGCAGGGTATCGCGATCCTTGCCGGCGATGCGCACGAAATCTCCGGAAATGGAGGCCTGGACCTTGAGCTTGCTATCCTTCACGGCCTTGACGATTTCCTTGGCCTTCTCCGTGGCGATGCCCTGCTGAAGGGTGATCTCCTGCTTCACGGTGGAGCCGGCGGAAGGAATGATCTCGCCGTATTTCAGGCCTTTGAGGGGCACCTGGCGCTTGATCAGCTTGGCCTGGAGAATCTCAATCACGGCCTTGAGCTTGTACTCGTCTTTGCTCTGGAGCAGGATCTTGCTGTCCTTCTCCTGGAACTCGATGGTGGAGCGCGAGTCCTTGAGGTCGAAGCGCTGCTGCACTTCCTTCAGCGCCTGTTGCACGGCGTTGTGGACTTCGGGGAACTCGATCTTGGAGACTACGTCGAAGCTGTTATCGGGCATACGCTACTCACTGTTTTGCTCGGGCTCCGGCTCGGAAGCTTCCGGCTCGGGACGGCTGATATCTAATCCTAGGATAGACCCGGAACGCATGCGCACGGGAGTGACGCGGCGGACCGGTTCGATGCGCGGTTGCGGCGGCGCGGGTTCGGCGGGCTTGGAGGGCGTGGGCACCAGCTTGATGGCCGGAGCGGCGGTGGCGGCAGCAGGGACAATGGCTGGTTCGGGCTTACGGGTGGCGAGGATGGCGGCGAGGACGTGCCTGGTGATCTCATCGGCCATGGATGCCATCGCGGCATCCAGAGCCACGGTGACGGCGGCGCGGACCTGTTCCTCATCGATCACGGCGACGAAGGGAGCGACGGGTTGAGCGGCACCGGTAGAGCGTTCCTTGCCGGCCGTGGCGGAACCTTGGGAGGCGCGATCGGCGGCGGCGGCCTCGGCGAGCGGCTTGACGGCGGCGAGCAAGGCGGTGGCTTCGAAGGGCTTCTTCAGGGTGCCATCGGCTTCGGCGCTCTTGGCGGCCTCTTCATCCAGCGTTTCGAGCACGCCGGCGGTGAGAATGACGCGCACATGGCGATGGCGCGGGCTCATCTTGAGGAACTGGCAGAGGTCGAAGCCGGTGCGGCCGGGCATGACGGTATCGGCGATGACGATATCGGGATCCACGTCATCGAGGCGGATCAGAGCGGAATCTGCGTTGCTGACGGTGACGACTTCGTAGCCTTCTTCAGAGAGGATACGTTCGCCCATACGCTGCGCGTGCGGGCTATCGTCTACCAGCAGAATGCGGCTCATTGTTTGACCGGAGGCGTGGCGGGCTTGTCGTCCGGTTTGGGCGTGGCCGGCTTGGATGCGTCCGGTTTTGCGGTGTCTGGCTTCTTTTCGTCCTGCTTGGCCTTGGACTTCTTCTTCTGTTCCTTGACCGCGGCGGCGTTCTGGGCTTCCTTCTTCTTGCGATCCAGTTGCGCCTGTTTGATGGCCGCCTGCTGTTCCTTGATGGCCTTGGCATAGGCCTTCTTCTGCTCGGCGGGGGTCATGGTGGCCTGCTTGGCCGCCTCGTTCGGGTCCGGAGCCTTGGTGTTGGCGGCGGGGGCGGTGGAGGCGGGAGTAGACGCGGCGGCGGGAGTTTCCGCGGGAGCGGCGGCAGCGGGGGCGGTGGAACCCGGAGCGCGGACTTCCTTGCCCTCATCAAGCGCCTTGCTATCGCTCGAGGGGTTGACGATGCTGACTTCGTTGGAGCCGAGGGTGGGGTTGATGGCGGTCTGGGGCACGCTGACCGGGATGGTGGGGCGGTAGCCTTCCATCTTGGGATCGCCGGATTTCGCCGCCTGGCTCATATCGGGACGGGAACTGAACATGCCGAGCGCGTTCTTGAGCAGACCGGGTTTGGAGTGGTTCTCCATTTCGTACTTCATGCGCGCCATGGCCACGGGATCGGCCTCGGGCACGCTGCGCTTCATCACCTGCAACTGCGCCTTGGCATCCTCGGCGTGGATGCTCAGGGGGTAATCCTTCACGATGCGCTGGTAGGCAGTGACCTGCTGGTTTTCAAAGCGGTCGCCCATGCGGTGGTAGCTCTCCGCCATCTGCCAGAGGGCCTCATCTGCGGAACTGAAGAGCGGGAACTGATCCACCATGGCCTGGAAGCGGTTGGCGGCGGCGGGGAAGCTACCCTTCTTCTGGTAGAGCATGCCGACGCGGAACTCGCTGTTGGCCAGCACTTCCTGGATGTCGCGGAGTTTCTGCTGGGCGAGGGGCGCGAACTTGCTATTGGGGAACTGTACGATCAACTGCTTGCACTCCTGCTCGGCGCGGAGGGCGTGCATGGGATCGCGATCGGACTTTTCCATCTGCTTGTAATGGATGTCGCAGACCTTTTCCTGGGCTTCGGCGGCCTCTTCCATGGCGGGGTAGAAGAGGATGAAATCCTTGTACTCGGCTTCGGCTTGGGCGAGACCGTGGGTGCCGCCTTCGCGGAACCAGGCATCGGCGATGGCGAGTTTGGCCTTGGCGAGGAATTCGCTGGTGTCGTAGGTGTTGATGAGGTTCTGCAGGAGCAGGCGCGCGACTTCGAAGCGGCTGTGTTCGATATCGTTGATGGCCTTATCGAACAGCACCTTATCGGGCTGCTGGGTATCCTTGGTGATCGGGTTGGCATACTTCTTGCGGCGAATTCCGCAGCCGCCCAAAAGTACCGCCCCTGCCATCACCACAACCAGCACTCCGGCAGTAGAACGAATCGCGTTTCGAACCATAATCACTCACCCCAACAAAATTCAAACCGGCTGACGTCGTATCGAGTCAAGCTAACTGAGTCAAAGTAACACCGAGTCAACATCGCGCGGATTCCACAGCATACTGAATTAACAACTGACCGGAGCGGCTTGCGCGGCGATGGCGCGCATTTCGCGCATGGTCGCTTCCGGGTCCGGACTGTGAAAGATCGCCGACCCTGTGACGATCCAGTCACACCCCGCACGCACCACTTCCGCCAAATTTTCCTTGTGCACGCCGCCGTCGATCTCGATTTTCAGAGCTAACTTCTTTTCGCTGCGCAGACTGACGAGCTTGCGCACTTTTTCGAGCACGTAGGGAATCAACTTCTGTCCGCCGAAACCCGGATTCACGCTCATCAGAAGCACGTAGTCCGCCACTTCAGCGACCTCTTCCAGAACACTCAGGGGCGTGGCGGGATTGAGCACCACTCCGGCCATGGCTCCAGCCTTTTTGATCATGCCCAGCACGCCATCCAAATGGCGCGCGGCTTCGGCGTGCACGGAGATGGAATGGGCGCCGGCTTTGGCGACGGCGGTCACGTACCGCTCGGGATTTTCGATCATGAGGGGGACATCGAGGGG
>CAIRBY010001043.1 GCA_903876865.1 uncultured Acidobacteriia bacterium | reverse complement strand
GCATTTGGCGAGGGCGGTGCCGAGGCCCTGGCGCATGGCGGTGGTGGCGAAGCGGTCGCGGATGCGTCGGGCGATGTTGTCGTAGCCGAAGCCGGCGGGCAGGGTGTGGCGGGGAAGGGAGTTGTCCATGCCGGGGATGGTTTCGCCACGGTGCCAGAGGCGGACGAATTTGCGCCAGGCGGGGCTGGTCTTGCGTTGGTTGGATTCGGCGAGGGCTTTGAACCAGTCGAGGAATTGGGGGGTGAGGGTGGATTCGGTTTGGGGTAGTTTGGCGTGGTTGATGAGGGCGCGGATGCTGTGCTGCGCGTGGCGCCAGGTGTCGTATTTGCGGCGGGCGGTTTGGGAGCTGACGCCCATGCGGCGGGCGGCGTCGAGGAGGCGGGTGGTGAGGGTGCCACGGGGAGAGGTGAGGGTGGGGAGGAGGGCGTCGCGCCAGGCTTCGGCTTCGGAGACGACGGCGGGGGGAAGGGTGCCTAGGTAGCTGAGGTCTGGGGCGGTGAGTTTCACGGGGTGGAGGGGTCGGGGGTGGTGGGGGCGGGAGTGGTCAGACTGGCAGGACTGGCAGGACTGGTATGACTGGGGGCAAGGCGGTGGGCTTTGGGGGTGGCGAGCCAGGCGCGGCGGAGTTGGAGGGCGGATTCGAGGAGGGCTATCTGGGAGATGACTTCGAGGTCGTTGGTGTGGGTGAGGAGGAAGAAGTCTTTGTTGGAGGCTTCCACGGCCTGGCCCATGCGGCCGCTGGCGGTGAGGGCGGTTTGGCGGAGGAGTTCGGCTTGCTCGTGAATGGTGAGCTGGCGGGCGGGGCCGCCGTGGCCGGATAGGCGACCGCGTTTGGGGGTGAGGCTATCCTCGGTCTGCTTGAACTCCATGAATAGCTGGCGGTAGGACCGGCCAGAGATGAGGTCGTCAATCTTCTCGCGGATGGGCCGGGCGTGGTCGGGGACGCTGGCAAGGGGTAGGGAGAGGATTTCATGGAGGCGGAGGGCGGTGCGGTTTTTGTAGCTGACGCCGATTTCTTCGGCGACGCTGGCGGCGAGCTGCTTCCAGCGCTGAACGGTGCGCCATTTTCGGGTTGGGCAGTGGGCTTCGATCCAGGGGCCGAGCTGGCCGTGAGGCAAATCCTCGGCAATGCACTCGATGAAGAAACCTGCCTTTAGGATGGCGATGGTTCCGGCCTCGGCTTCGGCGATGTAGGACTCCAGTTGGGCGGCAATCTGGTCGTCTTTTCCGGTTCGGAGATGGGGGACGGATACCAAAACGGTCTCACGAGACCGATTTGCCACGGTGGGTAATGGAGAGGGGCTGGATGGGACTGAGGGGTAGGAATGCATCCAGGCTTGGCAGCCGGACCAGGGGGCGCGGTGGATGATGGTGGCGTCGGGGCAGGCCTGGCCGTGCTTGCTGGCGAAATGGCAGGTGTGACAGGTGGTGGGGGTAATTTCTGCGAAGTCGCCGGGGCAACTGACGCCGGAGACGCCTGGGGGCGGGCGGTGGGCGGTGCGCTTGAGGAAGCCGTGGCGGGCACAGAGTTTGCAGTGGTAGAGCTTTTCGGTGGTCATGGATGCGGTCTTGTCCCAGCGGGCGACGGCGGCGGCGTTGAGGGCGGCTTTGGCTTCGGGGGTGATGCGGGCCTTAGTGGCTTTTGTGTCAAAGCAGCAGAAGATTTCACCGACATCGTCCCGACGATCACAGGGATGGACGCTTTCGCAGTCGGCGGTGGCGTCATGCGGGGAGTGATGGGGGCACTTGGAGTCGCGGCAGGGGTTGTGCGCGCGGATGGCGACGATGCAGGTGTGTAGTGGGGAATTAGTGCGCCGACTGCCGTCGGCGGCTACGGGGGTTGAGGTGGTCATGGTTTTAGGGGGGAAACTGTTGAAACGGTTGGGGGTTGCGAAGCGGGGGACATGGTAGCAAGTTCGTCTAGGGTTTCGATGGCGCGGAGGAGGGTGTGGCGGGCGCCGGAGAGGTCGCCGCGGCGGACCTTACCGGCGGCACTAACGATGAGGGGGTGCAGGAGCATGGTGATGAGGTTTGTGGCGATGTCGTCGGCGGCGGCTACAGGGGGTGGGGGATTAGTGCGCCGACTGCCGTCGGCGGCTACGGGATTGTGGGTCATATTGATCCTTCGAGGCGAGCGGTGAGGAAGGCGAGGAAGGCGGGGCGGGGGATGAGGGGATAACCCTTGGGACCAGGGCGATAGGTGGTGCCAGGCATGAGGGGCAGGACCTTCCGCTGGACGAGGTTGATAACGTGCTGGCGGCCGCAGTTGAGGAGGCGCTTGATCTCGGTTCCGGTGAGATAGGGCTTTTCGTGCTTGATGGCGGCGAGGACGGTTTTGACGGCGATGTCGGGACAGATCTGGGAGGTAAAGCAGGGGGAGTGGTCGGGGTTGTCGCGGAGGAATTCGGCGATGCTGGCGGTGAGGATGCGCAGTTCGCGGTGGCGACGGGCCTGGTCGCGGGGGGCGAGGACGAGGGAGATGTCGAATGCAACGAGCTGGCCTTCGTCCACGAGGGCGGAGATTTCATCTTCGGTGAGATCGAGGAGGCCCTTGGCGGTGGAGATCGTGCAGAGGGGGCGCTTGTAGCGTGGATCAGCTAGGCGGGGCAAGGGGAGTTGGCGGGGGGTCATAGGGCAAAGCAGAAAGTAGAAAGCAGAAAGCAGAAATGGGGAACCGACGAGGTGGATTTCATGCGGCTTGTTTGAGGGCGGCGTAGCGGGCGGTGAGGGAGCGGGATTGGCGGTGGCCGTGGATGACGAGGCTGAGATGGGTGCGGGTGACGCCCAGGGCCAGGGCGGCGGCGGTGATGGTTTCGGGGTGCGCGAGGACAGTCGGCTGGATCAG
>CAIRBY010001042.1 GCA_903876865.1 uncultured Acidobacteriia bacterium | reverse complement strand
CCTCCCCCGATGTCGCCGCCGCACTCAAACTCCTCACCGGCGACCACCTCCTCGAAGACACCCGCCCCGACGGCTACGGCACCCGCGCCCAAGCCGCCCGCCTCCTCGCCTCCTCCGGCCCCAACGCCGCCCGTGCCGTCCCCCAACTCGCCAAGCACCTCAAGGACGAAGACCCCATCGCCGCCCTCTGCGCCGCCGGCGCCATCCTCAAACTCGCCCCCAACAGCCCCTCCGCCAAAGAAGCCAAACTCCTCCTCGAAAAATCCCAACAATCCCCCGACCCCCTCATAAAATCCGCCGCCACCCGCGCTCGCGCCTCCCTCGAACTCCCCTCCAATTGATACTTGATAATTCTGAATTGGGGCGTTTGAAAAACCGGCACGCATTTTGATGCATGCTGACCAGTGCTCGCCACGGACGGCTGTGGCGCTGAAAACTTATGCATGGAGGCGATATGGAACGCGTGCTTGCCCAACCTTCGTTCAC
Source organism: uncultured Acidobacteriia bacterium (assembly GCA_903876865.1). Lineage (GTDB taxonomy): Bacteria > Acidobacteriota > Terriglobia > Bryobacterales > Bryobacteraceae > Solibacter. The sequence continues at coordinate 1,193 of CAIRBY010001042.1, read as the reverse complement.
CGACCTGGCCCTGGCGGACTTTGGCAGCAAGCGTGCGGCGGAATTCTTCGCCCGCTGCGAAGCCCTGATTCCCTTCCAGCGCCTGGCCGATTCGGTCGCGGACATCTTTGTCGCAGACCAGCCCAAGGGTGGCGCCCCGCACGAGCCGGTGGTGCAGATGCTCAAGATCCTCTTCGTCCAGAAATGCTATGGCATGTCCGACCCGCAGGCCGAGGAGATGCTCCTGGACCGCATCAGCTTCCGCCGGTTCGTGGGGTTGAGCTTTGACGACAAGACGCCCGATCACAGCACCATCTGGACCTTCCGCCAGCGGCTGGAGAAAGCCGGCCACGGGGCGACGCTCTTTGAGAAGACCCTGGAGATTCTGCGGGAAAAGGGCGTGCTGATGACCACCGGCACGCTCATCGACGCCACGATCATCGAAGCGCCGCTGGGGCGGAAGCGCCAAAACGGCACGAGCACCGCCGACCCGGCGGCCAGCAAGACCGCCAAGGGGAACCGGGCGTATTTTGGCTACCGGGCGCACATCGCCACGGATCGCCAGGGGATCATCACCGACTACGTATACGACACGGCCAAGGTCTCGGAGCATACGCACTTTGACGCCCTGGCGGAGAAGGAGACCCGGGCGGTGTTTGCCGACTCCGGCTGCCGGAGCAAGGAGCGGGTGGAGAAGTTGCGGGCCCGGGGCGTGGTGGCGGGGTTCTGCCACCGGCGGGTCAAGGGACAAAAGGAACTTCGGCCCGAGCAGCGGCGGTTCAACCGGATCGTGGCGGGGATCCGGGGCTTTGTGGAGCATCCGTTCGCCTCGATCAAGGCGATGCTGGGTCGGCGGGCGCGGTACCGAGGGCTGAGACGAAACGCGATGGACTTTGGCCTGTGTGCGGTGGTCTGCAATTTAAGAAGGAGCATGAGCCTGAGCAGCGCAACATGACCCCAGCCGGGGATTCCGCGCGCCGGGGGCATTAAAAGGCCTCGCGGCGGAGAAGAAAAAGATAGAATCGCCACCCTCTGCTCGCCGAAGGAGTCGTTTGAACCCTGGGCGAGACTTCAAGCAGGGTTTTTCAAAGGCCCCAATTGGCAATTGAAAATTACTTTCAGGACTTGTGAACCATCCCCGCGAGGCGTTCGCCCAGGACCACCTGCGGCTGCGGCGCGGGTTTGTAGGTCGGCTCCACGCTCACCTTCAGCGG
>CAIRBY010001041.1 GCA_903876865.1 uncultured Acidobacteriia bacterium | reverse complement strand
GGGCAACTCGGTGGAGGCCTTCGAGCGGCTGGCGGAAGACGCCACGGTGATCTTCAGTTGGTCTGTCGGCGGTAAGCTGCTGCGCGATGTCTTCGCGATGTGCCCGAAAGTCCGCTGGGTGCACTCGCGCGCCGCCGGGCTGGATACAGTGTTGTTCCCGGCGCTGATTGAGAGCGAGGTGCCGCTGACCAACGGGCGGGGTGTGTTCAGCCAGTCGCTGGGCGAATTCGCGCTGGGCGCGATTCTCTATTTCGCCAAGGACCTGCGGCGCATGGTGGCGAATCAGGAAGCGGGGCGGTGGGAAGCCTTCGATATCGTCGAGATTGCCGGGCAGACCGTGGGAATCGTGGGCTATGGCGATATCGGGCATGCGGTGGCCAAGCGGGTGCATCCGATGGGAATGCACGTGCTGGCTCTCAAACGGCACGCGGCCAAGGCTGCGGATCCGCTGATCGAGCGTACCTATGCCCCCTCCGAACGCCTGGAGATGATCTCGCGGTGCGATTACATCGTGGCGTCGGCTCCGCTGACGCCGGAGACGCGGGGCATGATCGGCGAAGCGGAGTTCGCGGCCATGAAGCCCACGGCGGTAGTGGTGAATATAGGGCGCGGTCCCGTGATCGATGAGGCAGCGATGGTGCGCGCCCTCACCGAGGGCCGCATTAAGGGCGCGGCGCTGGATGTCTTCGATACCGAACCGCTGCCCGCAGACCATCCTTTCTGGACGCTCAAAAATGTGCTGATTTCGCCCCACTGCGCGGACCACACCCCGGATTGGATGGAGCAGGCGATGCGCTTCTTCCTGGCGCAATTCCAGCGTTTCGAGGCGGGTGAGCCGTTGCACAACGTGGTGGAGAAGCGGCGGGGATACTGAGCGCGATGGGCTGGCTGGGTTGGGCACTGGCATCTGCGGTCTTCGCGGCGTTGACGGCGCTGCTGGCCAAGGTCGGTGTGGCGGGGGTGGATTCCACTCTGGCCACGGCGGTGCGAACCTGCGTGGTGCTGGTTTTCACGTGGCTGATGGTGTGGCTGAATCCGGCGGCGGGCGGCTTGAGCGGGCTCTCCGGCCGCAACTGGCTGTTCCTGGTGTTGAGCGGTTTTGCCACAGGGTTGAGCTGGCTCTGCTATTTCAGGGCGCTGCAGTTGGGGCCGGCGTCGCGCGTGGCGCCCGTCGATAAGCTGAGCGTGGCGCTGGTGATCGTGCTGGCGGCGGTGGTGTTGGGCGAGCGGATGACGTGGGCGAAGGGAATCGGCGGACTTCTGATCGTAGCTGGGGCGATCGTGATCGCTTTAGAACATTAGCCTACGAATCTGCCACCTGAATTTGGTATACTGGTCTTTCGAAGTTCATTGGGAGATTTCTGTCTTATGGCACAAGTTTGTGAATTATGTGGCCGCGGGCCTCAGTTTGGCAACAAAATCAGCCACGCTCATAACGTTACCAAGCGGCGTTGGAACATCAATCTTCAGTCTGTGCGCGCGCTCGTGAAGGGTGCGGGCAAGCGGGTGCGGGTCTGCACGTCGTGCATCCGTAACGGCAAAGTCCAGAAGGTTGCTTAGTCCTTCATTCCAAGCGGCTTAACCCTACTGGGTTGGGCCTGCAATTGGCTAGCGCTTCAGCCTGCGATTGCGTAACGCTTCATCTTATTGATCAGGCCCTGGCGGCTCAGACCAAGCAATTTAGCGGCTTGTTGCTGATTGCCTTTTGTCTGCCTCAGTGCCTCCCCGATCATCGTACGCTCCATCTCCGCCACGGCTTTCTTGAGGGATTGCACCTTCACGGAGGGGGCTTGCGGCGTATCGTGCCCGGGCGCCGGCATTCCCTCCCAGAGGTCCTCTTCACCGATGACGGCTTGCGAGGAGCAGGCAGCCAGGCGCATCACTTCATTCCGCAACTGGCGCACGTTTCCCGGCCAGGGCGAATTGACTAATTTCCGGAGCACTTCCGGCGCGAATTCCATGGTGGAGTGCGCCGTTTCCTTACAGTATTCCTTCAAAAAATGATTGGCGAGCAGGGGAATCTCTTCGCGGATTTCCCGCAGCGGCGGCATGTAAATATGAATGACCTTGATGCGGTAATAGAGATCTTCGCGGAAGGTCCCTTTGACGATCTCAGCCTCGAGATCCTTGTTGGTGGCGGCGAGAATCCGCACGTCCACGGGGATCGAGGTGCGCCCGCCGACGCGTTCCAGGATGCGCTCCTGGAGAACCCGCAGAATCTTGGCCTGGGCGGTGAGCGAGAGATCGCCGATTTCGTCCAGAAAGAGCGTTCCGCCATCCGCCTTCTGGAACTGGCCGACCCGCGAATTGACTCCGGTGGCGACGCCCTTCTCAATTCCGAAAAGCTCACTTTCGAGCAGCGTTTCCGGTAGCGCGGCGCAATTCAGCGCCACGAACGGCTTGCGCGCCCGCGGACTGTTATAGTGCACGGCCTTGGCGGCCAATTCCTTGCCGGTACCGCTTTCCCCGGTAATCAATACGTTGACGGCGCTATCGCGAATGCGTTCGATCAGGCGCACCACCTGCTGAATGCGCGGTCCGGCGCCGATGATGCCGTGGGTGGCGTAGCGGCTTTCCACCTCCCGCCACAGGTGCGCGTTCTGCTGTGCCAGTTCATCCGAATTGCGGCGCAACTCCCCGATCAACTGCGCGGTTTCGATCGCGATGGCGGCGTGCGAGGCAAGCGCGGTGAGCGAATCCTCGTCGCGGGCGGTGAAGACGCCAGCGTGTTTATTGAGCGCCTCGAAGGCGCCGATGATCTCGCCCTGCTGGTTGCGCACGCCCACGGCGAGCAGGTTGCGGGTGCGATAGCCGGTCTGATCGTCGATAGCGGTGTAGAAGCGCGGGTCGCTATACGCGTCGCGGACGTTGACGATGTTGCCGGTGAGGGCGGTCTCCCCGGCGATGCCGCGGCGGGCATCGAAGCGCAGGATTTCCTCCGAGCCGAGGGCGACTTTGGACCAGAGTTCGTTGCGGTCGCGGTCCAGCAGGAAGATGCTGGCGCGTTCGCAATCGAGCAGGCTGATGGCTTCGCGGGCGATGAGGTCCAAGAGCGCGCTCAGATCGCGCTCGGAGTTCATCTTCTGCGAGATAGCCAGGATGGCTGCGAGCCTCTCGTTCAATTCCGGCTGCGGAAGCACATTCATCGAAGCTCTCAGTCTACTGCAATCTAGACAGTGGTGTCCACGAAGTTGACAGCGTCCACAAAGTAGACAGGGAGATGCCCGAGATAGGTACTGAAAATAAATGGCTTAGGGGAAAGGGCGAAATGGCGCATCCCGTGCATTAAGAAGAGTGTGCGGTGGGGATTTTCCCTGTCGGAGGCGGACAGGGGGCCATCGGAGGAGAGCCCCCTAGTCTAGCCAGGGACCTGCCGCGCATCCGCAGTTAGTGCCCGCATACAGGGAATGGAATCGGGCCAAACGACATTCCCTGACCGCTACAGGCCCGCTCAGGCAAACCATACGTCCTGCGCTCCCGTGAAACCGGGGGCGCAGGCGCCACCTCAAATTGGGATCATGAACAGATGGCGAAAGAGCGCAGGCACGAATACCGCGTGACCAACCGGTGGACGGGGAATATGGGAAGCGGCACGGCGGCCTACGGGGCATACAGCCGGGATCACGAGTTGATCGGGGCGGAGAAGGGTGCGGCGATCGCGGGATCGAGCGACCGGGTGTTTCGTGGCGATCCGGCCCGGTACAACCCCGAAGAGTTGCTGGTCGGGGCGCTCTCCGCCTGCCACATGCTGTGGGTACTGCACCTGTGCGCGGATGCGGGCATCGTGGTGACGGAGTACTCGGACGAGGCGTGGGGCGAGATGGTGGAGCATGGCGATGGCTCGGGCGAATTCACGCGGGTGGTGCTGTGCCCGCGCATGCGGATCACGGATCGCGCGCGGATTGCGGAGGCGATTGCGATTCACGATCGGGCGCATGCGGTGTGCTGCCTGGCGCGGAGCGTGCGGTTCGCGGTAGAGCACGAGGTGACGATTTTGCCTGAACAAGAGTAAAAGGTCCGATGAATTCATTCCCGCGACGCCCGGTGCTACGCTGAGCGTGTGGAATTCGTGACCGGTCTCCGCTGCGTATTTTGCGGGGGCGATTATCCGGCGAAGCGGCATCTGACATGTCCGCGGTGCGGCATCGAGGGGATTCTCGATGTGCAATACGATTACCGGGCGGTGGCGCGGCGCCTCACGCGGCGGGTGCTGGCGAAGCGAGCCGGGAACTCGCAGTGGAGGTACCGGGAACTGCTGCCGGTGCGTACCGAATCCGCGGTGCCGGATCTGGCGGTGGGGTGGACGCCCCTGACCGCGGCGCCCGCGCTCGGGCGGCACATCGGGATCGCGAGCCTGATGCTGAAAGACGACGGGCGTAACGCCACCGGGTCCATGAAAGACCGCGCCAGCGCTGTGGGCGTGGTGAAGGCGCGTGAGGCGCGGCGCAAGATCATCGCCTGCGCGAGCACGGGAAACGCGGCGTCTTCGTGTGCGGGCATGGCGGCTTCGATGGGGCTGAAGAGCGTGATCTTCGTGCCGGAACGCGCGCCCGAACCCAAGGTCACACAGTTGCTGATCTTTGGCGCGACGGTCCTGCGTGTGCGCGGCAGCTACGAAGACGCCTTCCGGCTCTGCCAGCAGGCGTGTGAGCGATGGGGCTGGTACAACCGCAACTCGGGGATCAACCCATATCTGGTCGAAGGCAAGAAAACCGTCGGGCTGGAGATTGGCGAGCAACTCGGCTGGGAAGTGCCGGATTGGGTGGCGGTCTCGGTGGGCGATGGCTGCACCATCGCGGGCGTGTGCAAGGCGTTCCGGGAATTGCAGACGCTCGGTCTGACTGCGCGCATGCCGCGCGTCCTCGGCGTGCAGGCGGAAGGTGCGGCGCCAGTGACGGCGTGCTTCGAAAGCGGTGGGACGCTCGTGCCCGTGGCGCCGCGGACCCTCGCCGATAGCATCGCGGTGGGCGTGCCGCGGAACTGGAAGAAGGCGGTGCTGGGTGTGCGCGATTCGGGCGGCGCCATGATCAACGTCACGGACGAGGAGATCCTGGACGCGATGCGCTACACCGGGCGCCTGGCTGGCGTGTTCGCCGAGCCGGCTGCAGCCACGGCAGTGGCGGGCTTGCGGCGGGCGGTGGCGGAAGGCGTCGTGCCGCGCCGTGCGAGCGCGGTCGCGATCATCACCGGCAACGGGTTGAAGGACATCCGCAGCGCCAAGGAAGCGGTGGGCGAGCCATTTGAGATCGCGCCGGATGGCGGTGGGTTGGAGGAGATTCTGCGTTCGCGCGGGTTGGTCGCGTTATGAAAAAAGAAGCCGGCAACTCAGGAGCCCTGTCCCACTCTCTACTGATTCGGGACATCCACACGCTGGTGACGATGGACGCGGTGGACACGATCTTGCACGGAGCCTCGGTGTATATAGAGGGCGGCGAGATCTCGCAGGTGCTGCCATCGGGAAGTAAGCTGCCCAAGGCGGAGCGCGTGATCGAGGGCCGGCACGCCGCGGTGATCCCGGGACTGGTCAACACCCATCACCATCTTTACCAGACGCTGACCCGCGCGTACGGTCCGGCGGCCGATGCGGAACTCTTCGACTGGCTACGCACGCTCTATCCCGTCTGGGCGAGGCTGGATGAAGATGCGGCCTATGCGGGTGCGCTGGCGGGGATGGCGGAGCTACTGCTCTCGGGCTGCACCACGACCAGCGATCACTACTACGTCTTCCCGCGCGGCCACGCGCAGTTGATCGATGTCGAAATCGACGCGGCGCGGCGAATCGGAATGCGCTTTCACCCGACTCGCGGCAGTATGAGCGTGGGGCGCAGCAAGGGTGGCCTGCCTCCCGATTCGGTGGTGCAGGACGAGGACGAAATCCTGGCCGATTGCGAGCGCGTGATTGCGAAGTATCATGACGCCTCTCCCGGTGCGATGCTGCGCATTGCGCTTGCCCCCTGCTCGCCGTTCTCGGTCTCGCCGGAACTCATGCGGGCGACGGC
>CAIRBY010001040.1 GCA_903876865.1 uncultured Acidobacteriia bacterium | reverse complement strand
GAGATGCCGCCGATGATGACGGTCAGAATCGCGATCACGATGGCCACGATGGGCCGCTCGATGAAGAATTTAGACATGGCGGCTAGCGGGCCTCCGCCTGTGAAGCCACAACCTGGGGATTCACGGTCATGCCGCCGCGGATCTTCTGCAGGCCTTCCACGACGATCTTCTCGCCCTGGTTCAACCCCTGCTCCACAATCCGCAGCGAGCCGATGGTCTCGCCCAATTTCACTGGGCGGATCTCCACCTGGTTGTTGGCGCCGATCACCGCCACCTGGGAGGTGCCCTGCAATTCGGTGATGGCGCGCTGTGGCACCATCACGGCATTTCTGCGCATTTCCACCACCGACCGCACACGGCAGTACTGCCCCGGCCGCAACACGTTTGCGGGGTTGGGGAAAAGCGCGGCGATGCGGATGGCGCCGGTAGCGAGATCCATCTGGCGGTCCGCCATGAAGAACGAACCCTTGTGGGGATGCACGGAGCCATCCGCGAGAATCAACTCCAGGTTCCCCGCGGTGACGCCGGGGCCGCCGGCCTGAATCCGGGAGTGGCGCGCCAGGTACTCCTGCTCGCTCAAGGTAAAGTATGCCTTGATCGGATCCACGGTGGAAATCGTGGTGAGTTCGCCGCCCGAAGGCCCTACCAGTGCCCCCACCTGCATCTTGGCGATGCCGGCTATGCCCTCGATGGGCGAGGCGATGTTCGTGAAGCCGAGCTTGACTTCGGCATCGTACACAGCCGCTTGCTCCGCCTCAATGGCGGCCTTGGCGGCTTCGATAGCCGCTTGCGAGGCCTCCACTCCTGCCCTGGCTTCCAGTTGGCTTTGGAGCGCGTTGTCCATCTCTTCCTGGCTGATTGCCTTGATGCCGGCCAGAGGCGTGTAGCGCTTCACATCCAGATCGGCCTTGCCCAAGCGCGCCTGGCTCTGCGCCAGGTTGCCGGCGACCTGCTGCAGCAAGCCGCGGGCGTGTGCCAGATTGCCCCTGGCCTGATTCAGCGCCGCCTGGAACGGGCGCGGGTCGATCTCAAACAGCAGTTGCCCCTTGCGGACGAAAGAGCCTTCCTTGTAGTTCTGCTGGAGCAGGTAACCCGACACCTGGGCATGGATATCGGCGTTGACGCGGCCATCCAGAGTGCCGATCCATTCCTTGGTTACCGGGACATCCCGCAGCGAAACCTCGGCCACTTCCACCGTGAGCGGTGACTGTTGCACCGAAGACTGGGGCGGAGGCTGCCGGCAAGCGGACAGCAGGATTGCCGCCAGCGCGGCGCACACCAGGGGTCCTTGCAGGAGGCGGGCGGCCGGGGAATTCGCGCCCGGCAATGAAAGCGAGCATCGGTGCGGGATCTGCATTGAGTTCTCCAGAGTCCTTACCAACCTGCGGCTTCCTCACTCGTGCTGTGCGTTGGTTCAAGGCCGGGACGCGAGCCGCTCCATCCCGAATGAAGAGTAAAAGAGCCTTTACTCGTCCAATCATAGAGTAATACCGCTCGCCATCCGGTGGTGAAGGGCGCCGCGGATGCCGCCTGGCGTGGTCCCGGCCTGAGCCATCCGCGCTCCTGACAGGGATCGGCACGGCGCGCGATCAGAGCGCCGTGTATTCCTTCAGCAAACGCAGAAACAACCGGTAATCCTCGAGCGATACCTCTGGCGGCGTCTGGTGGTCCACACTGGGCAGAAAACCTCCCGTCCGCGTCAAAGGGAGCAGGCGCTCGAACTCCTCCCGCATGGCGGCCTCGCCCAGATGCATCACCCGCTTGTTGTAATGGCCCACCATTCGCAGCGTGGGGTGCTTCTCCCGCAAGGCCATGCCATCCACGCCCGCCTGCCGTTCCAGCGGCAACACGCCTTCCACTCCGACTGACTGCAACCACGGCACGAGCTTCTTCACATCGCCGTCCGTGTCCACCACCGTGATGATCTTCATCTCCTTGACGCGAGCCAGTAGCGGGAGGTAATACGGGGTCAGGAACTCATCGCAGAGGCGCCGGGAGATCATGGGCCCTAGGTTATAGGACATGTCCTCGGCAATGGTGGTGAACGTGGGAACGCACGCCCGGCCGATCTGGTCCAACAGGCGCAGGTTGAACTCCAGCAAATCTTGATTGATCTGATGAATCAGTTCCGGCTGGTCGTAGTAGGCAAGCATCAGCCGCTCAAAGCCGAGGAGCGTGCGGGGAAACCAGAAGAAGCCCTCCAGCGTGGTCCACACCACGGCGTTGCCCTCCGCCTGCCGTACGGCCCAGGGCTGCATGGCGGCAATGGCGCGGGAGTGATCGGGATAGAGTGAGGGGCGGATGCGCCGGTAGTCATCCATGTTGGCAACCACGCCCTCCACGTGATGCTGGACTGCTTCGATGGTCGATTGCGTGGTGCTGAACCAGAACTGCTGGTAGGGGTCGAGGCCGAAGTACTGCGAGATCTCGAAGACATCGGTCAACTCCCGCGGCAAGCCTTCGCCGTACCAGCGGTCAAGGGTCAGGTCCCACCACATCGCCCATTCCCACCGGGGCAGGCGGTCCACGGGCTGGAAGTTCATCAGCGCCCGAAAGCGCTCCACATGGTTCATCCCAAGCTCCTTAGGCAAGCTCTCAACTGGTGCTGTCGGACTCTCCAGTCTATATTGCGGCAGCGGCGCGGGCGGAGTCGCCGCGCCCGAACACAGCGTGCCTGCCGGGGAGCGCCGTGCGATGCGCTATGGTGTGGGAAGTCAGTCAGAACGCTCCATGAGATCGCACAAAGTGAAAATACTGGGAATCTTCGCCACCGCTTGCGCGCTGGCAGTTCCGGCCCAGGCCCAGATGGTCAAAGACCCGCATGCCTCCGTAGTGGATGTGGCCGCCCGCCAAGCCGTCCTGCGCGCCACGGAAGACCCACTTCTGCGCGCTGCCATCAAGCGCCTGCGTTCCTGCACTGCCACGCCGAAGGTCGCCGCGCCTACCGGTCGCATGATCATCCCGAGCCACTATCTCTCCGGCTCGAACGGACCGGTGAACCCGGCCGAGGCCGCCGCCACACGTGTCTATGCGTCCTTTGAAGAACGCATCACCGCCGGCATGAACCAATACCTCGCCACCGGCAGCCACGCCGAATCCGCCTGTGCGCTGGCTCAACTCGACGCGTGGGCGGAGGCCGGCGCGCTACTCGACTACACGCGCCAGGAGTCGCCACAGGCGTGGTACCAGGTCGAGTGGACGCTCAGTTCGGCGGGCATCACCCAATCCGTGCTGGTCAACGATGCCACGCTCGATCCCGCCCAGCAGAAGCGCGTCACGAAGTGGCTGGATACGGCGGCGCACAAAGACCTCTCCTTCGAGAAGCCGACTGATAGCGGGAATAACCATCACTACTGGAAAGCGCTCGCCGCCATAGCCATCGGCGTAGTCGCCTCCGATGAGACGTTGTTCCAATTCGGCGTCGAAACGTACAAACAGGCCATCGGCGAGATCGATTCGCGCGGCGCCTTTCCGAAGGAGATGGCGCGCCACGAAAACGCCATCCACTATCAAGGCTTCGCGCTGCAACCGCTCGTGCTGATCGCGCAATTCGCCGCCGGGCAAGGCATCGATCTGTACGGCTATCAGGCCCATGGTCGCAAACTGCTGGACGCGATTGTCTTCTTCGGCCGCGCCGTGGAGGATCCCAGCCTCGTCAAGCCTTACACCGAAGATGCGCAGGCAACCGGCTTCAAGCCCGGGGACTTCGCGCCGTTCAATTTCTACGCCGCACGCTTCGGCAGCGAAGGTCTGCCTCCGTCAGTAGTCGAGGCGCTGCATAGCCCGGCCGCGGCCACGCGGATCGGCGGCAGCACCACGATCATGGCCGGCAGGTAACTGCCACTCTTCAGAGCGCCGCGGCGCGCCTGCCTGCTCCTGGCGCCCTTGGCTTTTGCGCTTCGCTCCAGCACCTACAAGGTCTGCACTGGAGCGAGGGCGCCCCTCCCGAATCGCGACCAGCGACCCCGCTTCCTGGCGCAACTCCGATCCGCGTCCGGGAGAGCCTTCCCGCCACCCGGTTGCGGGGCCGGTCTGCGATTCGAAATCGCATGTCAATTCTCAGTAGGCTTATCGGCGTGCTCCACGACCAGGAACGGTACCGGGCCTTTCGCCGATTCCAAACGCAGGCCGAGCTGTTTGGGTAGAGCGCGCGGCAGGTCCGCACAGTCGGGACTGAGCGGCGATGCGTTGCCGTTCGGCTCGGCCGATTTCGCTGCGTCCGGCAGAAATTGCAGGTTCACGTCGTAACGGGCGGGCAGGGTGGTCCTGTCAACCACCGTGCGATCCGTCCAGCGCGACAACGTAAAGGCCAGATACTCCATGGTCACGTTCTTGCCGGCGAGGGAGCCGCAAACGCTGCCGTCACTGCCGCGAGCGACTTGCAGCCCCATTGGGGGATGGTCCAAGTCCGCGGCGTCATGCACAGGCATCCTGGATCCGTTCTTATCCAGCACCAGAGCCCATACGGACTCCTCGCGGTTCTCGCGGCGTAGCTTCATGTGAAATCGTTCTTCCAGCAGATTCTGCAGCATCACATGCAGTTCATCGCTGGTGCTGGGACGCCCAGCTTTTGCCTCGATATCGAACCGTTCCGTATTCATCCACGAAGGGCCGCCGGAAATCTGCCGGTCGGTCACGGTGTACGCCACGGTCATGGCCACGCGCAGCGTCACGCCTTCACCGTGATATCGGAGTCCCCCCGGCAT
>CAIRBY010001039.1 GCA_903876865.1 uncultured Acidobacteriia bacterium | reverse complement strand
GGGGTGCTGCAGACGGCGGCGGGGAACGGGTCGCCGGGGTATGCGGGCGAGGGGGGCACGGCGCGGCTGGCGCAACTGAACGCGCCGGGGGCGTGTGCGGTGGATTCGGCGGGCACGCTGTACATTGCCGATACGGGGAACAATGCCATCCGGCGGGTTACGGCGGACGGGATCATCGTGACGGTGGCGGGGACGGGCGCGGCGGGCGGGGCAGGGGACGAGGGGGCGGCGGTGGCGGCGCAACTGGCCTCGCCGCGCGGCGTGGCGGTGAACGATTCCGGAGAACTCTTCATCGCCGATACGGGCAACCATCGCATCCGCATGGTGACAGCGGACGGGGTGATTCACACGATTGCAGGGACGGGCGCAGCGGGATTCGCGGGTGATGGCGGGGCGGGAACGGCGGCGCAGTTGAATGCGCCGCAGGGACTCTCGCTGGACGGGGCGGGCGATCTCTACTTCGCCGACACGGGCAACAATCGTGTCCGGCGGCTGCTGCCGGACGTAGCGCGGGTGGTGGCGCCGGATCCGGTGAGCGCGCCTCCCGCGCTGGCGGTGGTGAATGCGATCAGCCTGCAGGCGGGGGCGGTGGCGCCGGGTGAGATCGTGACGCTCTATGGCGCGGGGCTGGGGCCGCAGGCGGGGATCACGGCGGGGCTGGACGCGAGTGGGGCGCTGCCCGAAGTGCTGGGCGGCGTTTCGGTGCAATTCGGCGGGAGTGCGGCGCCGCTGTTCTATGCGCAGAGCGGGCAGATCAATGCGCAGGTGCCGTATACGGTGGTGGGGAGCGATACGGTGAACGTGCAGGTGCAGGCGCAGGGCAAGACGGTGGCGTCGGCGAGCGTGGCGGTGGCATCCACGGCGCCGGCGCTGCTGGGGCTGGCGACGAATCAGGACGGCACGGTGAACGGTGCGGCGAATCCGGCGGCGCGCGAGACGTGGATGACGTTCTACGCGACGGGGGAGGGGCTCACGGACGGAGCGAACGCGGCGGGGATGGCGGCGGCGGCTCCGCTGGCGCATCCGCTGGCGCCGCTCGGGTTGACGGTAGCGGGGGTGGCGGCGGAGATTCTGTTCGCGGGCGAGGCGCCGGGGCTGATCGGGGTGCTGCAGATCAACGCGGTGGTGCCGGGCGGGTTCGTGGCGCCGGGCGAGGCGGCGGTGAGGCTGACGGTGGGCACGGCGAGTTCGCCGGCGATCCCGGTGTGGCTGCGGTAGTGGTGGGCGGAGATCCTGTCGGCGGCGTGCTTTGCGGTAGCTCCCTCCGCGGACTTGCCGTGCCAGTGTCCGTCCATCGCCGGTAGGGCAGGCGTTTTCGCCTGCCAACCAGTCCCTGCCAAACCGGCACGCCCGGGGAGTTGGCAGGCGGAACCGCCTACCCTACCTTGGAGCGCGCGGACGACGTGGGCTGGCTGAGGTGAAGGCTGCTTCGCGCGCGGGGCGCTATGCTTTGGGAATGGCGGCGATTGCACTCACCATAGCGGGAAGCGACCCGAGCGGCGGGGCGGGGATTCAGGCGGACCTCAAGACCTTCCATCAGTTCGGCGTGTATGGCGAAGCCGTGATCACGCTGGTGACGGTGCAGAACACGGTGCGGGTATCGCGCGTGCAGGTGCTGGAAACGGGGCTGGTGCGGGAGCAACTCGCGGCGGTGCTGGAAGATATTCCGCCGGGTGCGGCGAAGACAGGGGCGCTGGGGTCGGCCGCGATGGTGGAAGCGGTTGCAGACGCGGCGGCGGGGTTCGGCTTCCCGCTGGTGGTGGACCCGGTGATGGTAAGCAAACACGGGTTGAGCCTGCTGGACGAGGATGCCTGCGCCGCGCTGCGCGAACTGCTGCTGCCGCGCGCCTTCCTGCTCACGCCGAACGTGCCGGAGGCGGAGGCGCTCTCGGGGATTCGGATAGACGGCATGGCGGAG
>CAIRBY010001038.1 GCA_903876865.1 uncultured Acidobacteriia bacterium | reverse complement strand
TCAGACGTGTGCTCTTCGATCTGCCCCAATCGCCGCGCAGGTTGTAGCTGTTCATGGGCTGGTAGTTGTAGCCGTTGGCGTCCGTCCGCGCATTGGACCACGTATATGCGGCGCTGAGCAGTCCGCCGCCCTTCATCTGCTTCTTCGCCTGAACCTGCAGCGAGTTGTAGATGAAGTTGGCGCCGGTGTTGTACTCGTAGATGTCGGCGAAGCCGAGGTAGGGGCGCAGGGCGTTGACGTTGACTCCGGGGTGCGCCTGCGCCGTGCCGGGTTGCAACTGGTTGATGTCCTGCTGATACGAAAGATTGGCGGCGCTCGAACCCACATACGCCACGTCGATCGAAGCATCTTTGCTCAGCTTCTGCTGTAAGCCGAGGCTCCAGTTGAGCGTGCGCGGCACCTTCATATCCAGGTAATGGGAGTTGTTGATAGCCGAGGGGAAGGTCTGCAGCGTCGCGCCGGCGGGATTCTCGACGTTGCCGTTGTACACGGTGGATTGCTGAATGAACGGCGGGTTGTTGACGGCGCTGAAAATGAAGTTGCCTTCGATGCGTTCGTAGAAGACGCCGACGCCGCCGCGGAGTACCGTGTTCTGATGCCCGGTTAGGTCATAGGCGAAAGCCACGCGCGGAGCAAAGGTATTCCACTGCGTGTTGGCTGTCCCCTTGGGCAGGCCGTGGAAGAGCGCCAGCACGGCGGGATCCTTGGCTACCGGGACGCGCCCGATGGCGGTATCGGGGAAGCCGTCGCCGCCGAGCACGAGACCGTTAAACATGTTGCCCGTGTTGGCGACAATCGCACCGCTGGAAGAGACGATCTGCGGCGCCTGGGCGGGGTTGTAGTACTGCGGCAGGAAGGCAGAGGTGTTGTTCATCGCGCTGTACTGCGGCTGCATATACTCCCAGCGCAGGCCGATGTTGAGAGTCAGGCGGCTGCTGACTTTCCAGTCATCCTGAATGTAGGGCTCGATCTGCGTAAAGCGGTACCAGCCCTGGCGGAAACTGCCGGCTTCGGTATAGGTGTAGAAGTTGCCGAGCACAGCGTCCGCAAGCGCGTTGGTGGTGGTGTTGGCCGCCGAGGTGCTGAAGGCGAACGTGCCGTTGATGGCGGGCACGTTGTCCTGGTTCTTGCGGCTACGCATGATGGTGATGCCGGCTTTCAGGTTATGGTCACCGAGCAGTTTGGAGAAATCGTCCTTCCCCTGGAAGATGCGGTTGAAGTTGTCGAAGTTGAGCGGTGTGACGCTCAAGCCGTTGAAGCCGGAGATGGAGATGGAGGGAATGAAATCCGCCGCGTTATAGATCAGCGGGTAATTCACGCCTTCTCCCTTGCGGCTGAAATCGGTGGTGAAGATCGGGTTGGGACGGATGCCGACCTTCTCTTTGATCACGTTGCCGGTGAAGGAGAACTGCACCGAATTGACGGTGGAGGCGTTGGCGATGTAGGTCCAGT
Source organism: uncultured Acidobacteriia bacterium (assembly GCA_903876865.1). GTDB lineage: Bacteria > Acidobacteriota > Terriglobia > Bryobacterales > Bryobacteraceae > Solibacter. The sequence goes on along the minus strand of CAIRBY010001038.1, from coordinate 358 downwards.
GGGCGGCGGAATTGGTGCCCGGAATGTGCCGCTCATAGATGGCGAGGTTGGTGAAGTTCTGCGGCGCCACATAGGCATCGCGCAGCCAGTGTACGGATAACTGGTTCTTCGAATTGATGTTGTAATCGCCCTTGAGAATGTATTGGTTGGTGGTGAGGGGCGAAACCGTGGGGAAGACGAAGTTGCCGCCCGAACCGGTAAAGTTCGGCGCGGGGTAGTTCTGCAGCAGGCGGTACGCGTTCGCGCTGAAGCGGGTCTTAGGGATAATTCCGTTCGGGAAAACCGCGCCCGTGGTCGGATCCTTGGGGAACTTGGCGGCGCCCAGCGCGGAAAAATCGCCGTTGATCTGGACCGGCAG
>CAIRBY010001037.1 GCA_903876865.1 uncultured Acidobacteriia bacterium | reverse complement strand
GGCGGTTCGCCTGCGGGCGCCGGGTCCAGGTTCGTGCTGACCGTGAGCAGCGCATCGCGAATCTCTTCCGCATCCAACCGGCGGCGGTTGAACTTCCAGAGATACGCGTTCTTCGCGTCCTTCACTTCGTTCTTCGGATCGTCGCCGCTGGCGCCCTGATACGCGCGCGAGAGAAGAATCATCCGCTGCAGTTTCTTGATGCTCCAGCCGCTCTCCACGAACCGGCTGGCCAGATAATCCAGCAGTTCCGGATGGGTGGGCGCTTCGCCGCGCGCGCCGAAATCGTCCGGCGTCGCCACAATGCCCTGCCCGAAGTGCCACTGCCACACGCGATTCACCAACACCCGCGCGGTCAGCGGATTCTTCGGGTCCGTCACCCACTCCGCCAGTTCCATGCGGCCGCTGCCCTGCTCCTCCGCGGGGACCTTCTGCCCGCCCAACACCGTCAGGAAGCCGCGCGGCACCTCCGGCCCGAGCGTGGCCGGATCCCCGCGCAGCAGCACGCGCGCGTTCGCCCCTTTGCCTTCGCTCACCGCATACGCCTTGGCTAGGTTCGGATAGCGCGCCGTGTAGCGCCGCAGATTGTCCTGATTCTCCGCCTCGGCCTTTTTCTTTTCGTCTTCGTTCGCGAACTTGATCTTGTTGGCCTTAATGTCTTCGATGCGGTTGTCGAGACCTGAAAGCTGCGTCTCCACCCGCTTCAACTCCGCCGCCTGCGCCGGGTTCAGCGCCGCGAAGCCGTAGGTGTGCGGATAGATCTCCGTCCCCGCGTGCGGATAATTCGTGCTCTTGAAGATGCCGTAAAGCGCGTAGTAATCGGCGCTGGGAATCGGATCGAACTTGTGATCGTGGCAGCGGGCGCAGCCCACCGTCACACCCAGAATTCCCTTGCCCAGATTGTCGATCGTGTCGTCGATGGTGAGATGGAATTCGTTGGCGCGGGAACCGAACCTTCGCGAGTTCGCCAGATAGCTGGTGGCGATGATCTTCTGCTGCCACTCCTCTTTGTTCTTCGCGGCCAGATCGTCTTTTGCGGCCAGAATATCGCCGGCCAGTTGCTCGCGCAGAAACCGATCGTAGGGCTCGTCGCGATTGAACGCCGCGATCACCCAGTTGCGGTAGCGCGACATCGAAGGCACCGGGAAATCCGCGTTATCGCCCGCCGTATCGGCGTAGCGTACGACGTCCAGCCAGTGGCGCCCCCAGCGTTCGCCGTATTGCTGCGAAGCGAGCAAGCGGTCCACCACCTGCTCGAACGCCTTCGGCGAGAGGTCTTTCTGAAATGCCGCGATCTCTTCGGGCGTGGGCGGCAAGCCAGTCAGGTCGTATGTGACGCGCCGGATCAGCGCCAGTTTGCCTGCGCGCGGTTGCGGCGCGAGGCCCTTCTCCTCCAGTTTCGCTTTGACGAACGCATCCACCGCGGTGCGGTTCCACTCAGGCGCGGCCACTACCGGCGGCTTGGGATCCTGCACCGGGCGGAAGGCCCAATGCTGCCGCGCCTTCTCCCAATCGTAGGATGAGGCCGGCGCGGCGGCGGGCGCCGCAGCCGTGCGCGGGTCCGGCGCGCCCATCCTGATCCATGCCGTGACCGCTTCGATTTCGTAAGGTTGCAGCGTCTTGCCCGGAGGCATGCGCAGGTCCGCGCTCTTGCCCGTGATGGCGTTCAACAGCAGGCTCTCTTCGGGCTTGCCCGCGACCACCGCCGCCACGCCGGATTTGCCGCCGCGCAGCATGCCCGCGCGCGTATCCAGCAGCAGTCCGCCCATCGGCTGGGGCAGTTTGGCGCTATGGCAGGCGTAGCAATTCGCGGCCAGCAGAGGGCGGATGTTTTTCTCGAAGTAGGCAACGCCCTCCGGCGCGAGCGGCGCACTCTGCGCGTTAATCACAGGCGCACTCTGCGCGTTAATCACAGGCGCACTCTGCGCCAGTAGCGCGGCAGGCACAAGTAGAATGGCGGCCTTGAGCATCCCTCTCCTCAGTGCCTCTCAGTATATACCGCCACTTTCCGCGCCATCGCGGCGGGTTTCGTCAATTATCGTAAGCCCGGCGCGCCGTCAAACGTTGGCGTACACGGCCTTCTCGAAATCGCTCAGCATCCCCACCGCTTCCTTATCCACGAAGGGTAGGAACTGCATGAGAATCACGCCGCAGCGCTTCCGCTTCGGGTCGATCCAATAGAAGGTGTTGTACAGCCCCGCCCACGCCAGGCTCCCCGCCGAGCGCCCGCCCGCGTACGCCGTGGGATTGATCAGGAAGCCCAGTCCCCACTTCTCCGTGTGCCCCGGCTGAATGTCCACGTCGCTGGAATCGCTCGGCTGGAAGCTCTTCATCTTCCCCGCCGTGAGCGCGCCAATCTGGTTCACGCCCATGCTCTCCACGGTACGCTCGGTCAGGATGCGCACGCCGTCCGGCCCTTCGCCGCGGTTGAGCATCATCTGCATAAACCGCACGTAATCGGCCGCCGTGGAATACAGCCCGCCGCCGCCGTTGAACGTCTTGGGCACGCCCGGCATCTTCCGTTCCACCTGCTGCAACTCGCCGTTGGCCTGCCGCTGCCACCGCGTCACCACGCGCTCGAACTTCTGCGCGGGCAGAATGTAGCTGGTGTCTTTCAGCCCCAGCGGACTGCAGATCTTCGCGTGGAAATAGGCCTCGAGCGTGGCACCGCTGATTGCCTCCACCAGCCGTCCGGCCCAATCCACTCCCTGCCCGTATTGCCAGCGCTTGCCCGGCTCGAACATCAGCGGACCCACCTTCGCCGGGTCCGGCGCGGGCACCTGTGCGTTGTAGCGGAACATCTCGCCGTCCCAGCGGTCGTAGCAGAGCCCGCTGGTGTGCGTGAGCAGATGGCGCAGCGTGACCGGCGTCTTCGCGGGGCGCAGCACTGCCTTGCCCTTCGCGTCGAAGCCCTCCAGCACATCCGGCATCGCAAGCGCCGGCAGATGCTTTGCAACCGGCTCATCGAGCGTCACCTTGCCCTGCTCGACGAGTTGCAGCGCCGCGACCGTCGTGACCGCCTTCGTCATGGAGGCAATCGCGAAGATGCTGTCCACTTTCACCGGCACGCCCGATGTGTCGCGGATTCCGAACGCACCCGCATACAGCGTCTTCCCTTCGCTCGCGGCCATCCCGACCACGGCCGGAATTTTGCGCCTGGCGATCCCCGCCCGCAGCGTCTCGTCAATTGCCGCGGCGCCGCGCGGAGCCGCGAACACCGACTGCGCGGCCATGGCGGCGTTGGCGGCAAGAAACGTTCTTCGATTGGTCATAGGTCCTGTAAATCGTACCGCGCGGCGCGTCCCCGGTCCAGGTGGGGCAGGCCAGCGGCTGCCGCGGCCTGCCGGCGAATCTGCGCTATTGCCGGGCAGGTGGCGGGCAATCACCAGTTGGCGGGCGTCTCTACCTGTTAACCGGGCACGCCCGAGAAGTTGGCAGGCGGAAACGCCTGCCCTACCTCGCGCGCGTAGCGTATCATCGATCTCATGACCCGACCTCAACGGAACCTGCCGCTGCGTGCGCTCGCGCTGTTCCTCCTCTCTGCCTCCCTCTTTGCTCAGGGAGGGCGCGCCGGCCGTGGCGTGATTGCCCCGCCTCCGCCGCCCATCGGCGGGACCATCGACGAAACTCCCGTCGTCACTCACCACACCATCCAGGTCAACGGCCAGACGCTCGCCTACACCGCGACCGCGGCGCAGATGCCGCTCAAAGATCCGTCCGGCGTAACCGAAGCCCACATCTTCTACGTCGCCTACACGCTCGACGGCGTGAAGGACGCGGGCAAACGGCCGCTCGCCTTCTGCTTCAATGGCGGACCCGGCGCCGCTTCCATCTGGGTCCACATGGGCGCCATGGGGCCGCGCACTCCCAAGCTCCTGCCCGATGGCAACATGCCGCCGCCACCCTATCAGCTCCGCGACAATCCCAACACCTGGCTCGACCGCACGGACCTCGTCTTCATCGACCCCGTGGGCACCGGTTACAGCCGCGCCCGGACTCTTGAAATCGCGCGCCGCATGAACGGCGTGCAGGGCGATCTGCAATCGGTCGGCGAATTCATCCGCATGTACGTCACACGCAATGAGCGCTCGCTCTCCCCGCTCTATCTCGCCGGCGAAAGCTACGGCACCTTCCGCGCCGCCGGACTCGCCGGCTACCTGATCGATCGCGGCATCGCCTTCAACGGCGTCATCCTCATCTCCGCCACCCTCAACCTGGAAACCATCTGGTCGCAATCCGACGACCTCGTGTATGCCCTGGAACTGCCCACCTACG
>CAIRBY010001036.1 GCA_903876865.1 uncultured Acidobacteriia bacterium | reverse complement strand
TTGCCGGTCGAAGAGGAGCGGGTAGTTGGTGCGGCCGCGCACCGGGTAGTTGTTGAGCCAGGAGGAGCCATCCGTCACGCCCCAGAAGGTGATGCGGGTAATGGCGTCACGGTGCTTGTAGAAGACCCCGAAGAGATCAAAGTAGCGCCTGCCGAGCGCCTGCTGCTGCGCCATGGGGAGCCCCTCTTTATAGGGATCGAGCTGCGCCTTCGCTTCCACGCTGACGGAGACGTCTGCGGTGGGCTCGCGCGTGGCGCGCGGCAGCATGTCCACATCCAGCTCCGTGATGTTCACCTTCACGCCCAACTGCTGGAATGCGACGATGGTCGACTCCTGCTCGTCCACGGTGGGCCAGGTCAGGGAGTCGTGCCCTTGCAGGCCGACCGCTGTGACGGTCACGCCCGCGGCTTGCAGATTCCGGATCAGCTTCACCGCGCCGGCGCGCTTGGCGGGGCGCTCCAGGGCATAGTCGTTGTAGTACAGCTCCGCCGCCGGGTCCGCCGCATGAGCGTACTCGAAGGCCTTGGCCAGGTAATCCTCGCCGATGATCTTCAGCCACGGCGTCTGGCGCATGCTGCCATCTTCATTGAGCGCCTCGTTGACCACGTCCCAGCCGCCGATGCGCCCCTTGTACCGCCCCACCACGGTCTGGATATGGTCGCGCAGGCGTGCGAGCAGCGCGTCGCGGGTCAGGGGAGCGCCCTGGGCATCCTGAAAGACCCACGCGGGCGTCTGCTGGTGCCACACCAGGCAATGGCCGACCACGAACATGTGGTGTTTCTCGCCAAAGGCGACATAGTGATCGGGAGCGTCGAAGCGGTAGGTAGCCTCCTGCGGATGTACCAATCCCCACTTCAGAATGTTCTCCGGGGTGATGGTGTTGAACTGAGCGGCGGCGATTCCCGCACCCACCGTATCCCGTTCCTCGAACTGGGCCTGGTTGAGCGCCGCTCCGATGCGGAAGTCCCCTTGAAATGTGTCTTTTAGGGTACGGGTGGGTTGCGCCGGGGCGAGTGTGGCGCCTGCCAGAAGGGTGGCGAGAAAGAGTCTCAACTGCATGGTGGATACTCCTGATCCAACTCCATATCATATGCCCCATTTCGTAACCGATTGTCTGGAATCGTAAAATTCAACAGTTCCGAGGGGCAGTGCCGCAACTTCCTTCGGATAATCGGGTATGATAGTCATGATTTTGGAAGCTGAACTGCTTAACCAACTTGCCGCGGCGCCGCTGGAAAAGCGCGCCATCACGAACCTGCGGGTGCTGAACGAGGCCTATGACTATCCCAAGCCGAGTTCCTTCTCGCGCGGATTGCGGATCGATCTGAACGGTCTTGCGATCCTCCTGATTTCGGGTACGGCCAGCATCGACGGGAACGGCCAAAGTATTCATATCGGCGACTTTAGAGCGCAAACCCGGCGCACGTTCGAGAACATCACGGCATTGTTGGAAGCCGAAGGCGCCACCTGGAAGGACATCGTCCGCACCTCGTGCTATATGCGCGATATCGAGCGCGATTACGAAGCCTTCAACGAAGAGCGCACGGCTTTCTTTGCGGAACAGCAGTTGGACCCGCTGCCGGCGTCCACGGGCATACAGGCGATTCTCTGCCGTCCGGAGCTGTTAATTGAAATCGAAGCCATCGCCATGTTCCGCACCGCGCCCCGGGCGTAGCATCTTCTGGAGCAACACTCTCTGGAGCAACACTCTCTGGAGCAACATCGGGGCGCTCGGTCTGGGACTCGCACTCGCGGGTGCGGCGCCGCTTCCGGGCAAGGACGCTGCGCCGGCGAAGGTCCCCACTCCGAAGGTGAAGTACCTGCGCGCGGCTCCCGGCGATTTTGAGCTGGTGGGCAAGTGGGCCACCCAGCACATTCTGGTCACGGGGATGAGCGCGGATGGCAGGGCGCGCGATGTGACGGCGCAGACTCAGTTCCGCTCCGCCAACCCGAAAGTGGCGCGGGTCGGCGCGGATGGCACGGTGCACCCGGTGACCGATGGCGAGACGGATATCGCGCTCTCTGCCGCCGGGCAGAAGCAGAAGCTGCACGTGCGCGTGCGCGGCCTGAAGAGCCCGGAGGCATCCTTCCTCAATGCCATCGAGCCGCTGCTAGGGACCTCGGGCTGCAACAGTGTGCAGTGCCACGGCGGACAGGGCGGGAAGGGCGGCCTGCGGCTCTCCCTGTTCGGCAGCGACCCGGCCACGGATTTCGACGCGCTGACCCGCGCGGCGGGCGGGCGGCGGATCGACCGCACCGAACC
>CAIRBY010001035.1 GCA_903876865.1 uncultured Acidobacteriia bacterium | reverse complement strand
GTTTCTCGCGATTGGTCTTGCGATTGCCGCCTGCGCCGCCGCCCAGGCCCAAACCCCGGCTCCGACCAACGGCAAACGCGTGCCGCGCCTCCTGATCCACAATGCGATCGTGGTGGATGGCAATGGCACCCCGGCCAGCGGCCCCAAGGACATCGTGATTCAGAACAACGTGATCACGGATGTGATCCCGCTCGACGCAGTCTCCACCGCACGCGGGTCGCGCGCCGCCGCCCAGGCCGATGCCGTCATCGACGCCACCGGCAAGTACGTGCTCCCCGGCCTGATCAACGCGCACGCCCACCTGCAGGAAGAGCGCGCCGGCAAACCGCAGCCGCTGGAATACGAACTCAACATCTGGCTGGCGTGCGGCATCACCTCCATCCGCGACGTGGGCAGCGATACCAAACGCGCCCTCGAAATCCGCAAGCAGAGCGCCGATGGCACGCTCGCCGCGCCGCGCATCTTCGTCTACCCCATGTTCGGCCGCGCCGCCAATGCCGAAGCCGCGCGCGAACGCGTGCGCTCGCTCAAACAGCAGGGCGTGGATGGGATCAAGATCACCGGCATCGACCGCGACATCATGGAGGCGATGGAAGCCGAGGCACACAAACTCGGCCTGCCGATCGCTCATCACGCGGGCGTGGAAGAGACCAACGCCTGGGACGACATCAAGTTCGGCACCACCAGCATCGAGCACTGGTATGGCATCCCCGACGCGGCCATCGATGGGGTGCAGAACTTCCCCTCTTCTTATAACTACAACAACGAAACCGATCGCTTCCGCTACGCCGGGCACCTCTTCCGCGAGGCCAATCCCGAACGGCTCGCCAAAGTGCTCGACGGCATGGTGGCGAATCACGTGGCGTGGGTTCCCACGCTCGATATCTACGAAGCCAGCCGCGACCTGCAGCGCGCGCAGACGCAGCCCTGGTTCGCCGAGTACCTGCACCCCTCGCTCGAAGAATACTTCCGCCCCAACCCCGCCAATCACGGCTCCTATTTCCTCGGCTGGACCTCTACCGATGAAATGTTCTGGAAGGAAAACTACCGCATCTGGATGGCGACACTGCGCGATTTCGGCAAACGCGGCGGCCTCATCGGCATGGGCGACGATGCCGGCTTCATTTACCAGATGTACGGCTTCGGCCTCATCCGCAGCATGGAACTGCACCAGGAAGCGGGCTTCCACCCGATTCAGATCATCCAGCAGACCACCGGGAATAACGCCAAGATACTGGGTCAGGAAGAGAAACTAGGCCGCGTGCGCGCCGGATTCGCCGCCGACCTGATTGTGGTGAATGGCAATCCGCTGGACAACCTGAAGGTGCTCTACCCCACCGGCACGGAAGAGATCAAGAACGGCAAGCAGGTGCATAGCGGCGGTGTCGAATGGACCATCAAGGATGGCATTCCCTACCACGCCCCCACGCTCTTGGCCCGCGTCAAGGAAATGGTCGCGCAGGCGCGAAAGAAGTAGCAGTAGGACGGGCCTCGCGGCCGGTCCCACTGATCAGAAGCGGTTCGAATGAAGTAGGACAGACCGGGAGGCCTGTCCTACTTACTAAAACGTATACAGCAGCGTGCCTGCGGGGGGTTCCACTGCGCCGCCTGCCGTCACGGCGGCCTCGCCTTCAGCGTTGAGCACCCGGTAGAAGATGCCGGTATCGCTGAGGTAAACTTCCAGTTCCGCCGGACGCGGCAGCGTGCCCTGAATCAGCGCCTCGCTGAGCGGATCCTCAATATACTTCTGCAGCGCCCGCCGCAACGGACGGGCGCCGTAACTGCGGTCCGCGCACGTCTTCTCCAGCAGGTACTTCGCCGCATCCTTGGTCAGGCTGATCTTCACCTGCTTCGCCACCAGGTTGACGTTCACGGCATCCACCAGCAGGTCGATGATCTTGATCAGATCGTCGTCCGTCAGCGACGTGAAGAGAATCACTTCGTCCAGCCGGTTCAGG
>CAIRBY010001034.1 GCA_903876865.1 uncultured Acidobacteriia bacterium | reverse complement strand
TCGCAAGCGTCCCAATGCCGATGTCGAGGAGGGCCACCGCTCCGCCATCATGTGCCACCTCGGCAACATCTCCACCCGCCTCGGCCGCTCCCTGCGATGGGACGCCGCCAAGGAACAGATCATCGGTGACGCAGAAGCCAACGCCATGCTCTCGCGCCCCTATCGCGGACCGTGGAAGCTCGCGTGACACGCTGAATCCGCCCGGCGGAATCCGGTCCAATCGAGCAAGAGGCCTGATATACTCTTCCTGAAGCTACGTTGCTTTGGTTATGCGCCTCGTCTCTTTATGCGCCCTTCTTTGGATTGCCGTGGTTCGTCCCGCTCTCGGCGAAGGGATCACGATTCTCCTCGATTTCCAGGGTCCGCACTCCGATCCCGCCATCGCGGAGATGAAGCGGGAGTTCGCCGATGTCATGAAAGACACCGCCGTTCCCTTCGATCTCCGCCTGCTCAGCGAAGCCGCCCATCAGACCTATTCCGATCTCGTGGTCTTCCGCTTTAAGGGCAAGTGCGTCCTGGAACCCGCACCCTTTCTCTATGACGAACGCGGCCCCATGGCCTTCACTTATTCCACCGGAGGCGTAGTGCAACCCTTTGGCGAAGTTGAGTGCGGCAAAGTGACATCCGTCGTAAGAAGCGCCATGTCCGGCGGCGACTTCGCCCATGCGGACCTACTCTTCGGTCGCGCTTTAGGCCGTGTGCTCGCCCATGAAGTGGTGCACATGTTGTCGAAATCCGGAGGTCACGGGCACGAGGGAATCGCCCGCAAGGCGCTCTCCGGCAGCCAGTTGATTTCTCCCGAACTCCATCTCGCTGCCGGGGACGTCGAACGTCTTCATCCGCACAAATGAATTTCCGGCATAAAATTATTTGATTCGACACGCCTGGTCTTTCCTGGTAACATTTTCATCATCGGTACCGTCAGCGGGCACACCGCGTGACGTTTGCTCCTGGTTTTAGAGCACCCGCCAATGAATGGCGGAGTTAGAGACTCGAAAACTGCGGGAGCGAACGAACGTGTTCCTCCTCCTAATCATTCGACGGGGAGAGTTGTGTCCATGAACCATTTCTTGAGCGAAGAGCAAACGGCTGCATTCCTGCGCCGGGGATTCTCCAGACGCCATCTCGGACGCATTGCGTCCATGCTCGCGGCGGGCGCTGCCCTGCCCTTTTACAACGAACCCGCCATGGCGCAACTCTCCGCCCTGCGCGGCACGATGCCGCCCGACGCGGTCAAAATCAACGCCAATGAGAACCCTCTTGGCCCATGTCCTGAGGCGCTGGACGCCATTTATAAGATTGCGAAAGACGGTGGCCGCTACTTATATGAAGAGACCTTCGCCTTCCAGGAATTGCTGGCCGAACAGGAAGGCGTAAAGCCTGCCTACGTGCAACCCTATGCCGGTTCCAGTGCGCCCCTTCACCAGGCGGTGCTCGGCCTTACCTCGCCCACCAGGCCTTTCGTCACCGCCGACCCCGGCTACGAAGCGCCGGAGCGCGCAGCAGCCTTCATCGGGACACCGGTGATTCGCGTGCCACTAACTTCCACCTATGCCCACGATGTGAAAAAGATGGCCGCCGCCAGCCCGAACGCCGGACTCATCTACGTCTGCAATCCGAATAACCCGAGCGGAACTGTAACGCCTCGCAGCGAGATTGAATGGCTTCTGGAGAACAAGCCCAAAGGCAGCGTTCTGCTCTTGGACGAGGCTTACATCCACATCGCCGGCGCGCCGGTATGCACCGACTTAGTCGCCAAAGACAGCGATATTGTAATCTTACGCACATTCTCTAAGATCTACGGCATGGCCGGCCTGCGCGCGGGTGCAGCCATCGGGCGTCCAGACCTGCTGGAGAAGATTCGCCCTTACACCTCCGGAGCGCTGCCCGCCACTGGAATGGCGGCCGCAACCGCCAGCCTGAAATCCAAAACCGTAGTGCCCGCGCGGCGCAAACTCATCGCGAATGTGGGCGCGGATGTTCTCGCATTCCTCGACAAGCATCACTTCTCGTACATCCCCTCGGTCTCCAACAAATTCATGGTGGACGTAAAGCGGCCGGGACGGGAGATTATCGATGCCATGCAGGCCGAGAAGGTCTACATCGGCAGAGTGTGGCCGAGCATGCCCACCTACGTGCGCGTATCCATCGGAACCGAAGCGGAAATGAGCAAGTTCAAGACCGCGTTCCTTAAGGTGATGGCTTGAACGCTTACGCCCGAAGGCGTCTGGAACGTGCCTCGGGGTACGGCTGGGCGCAGTTCCTGGGTGATGCGTCCGGCGGGGTCATTGCGGCGTTGATCGCATTGCCCTACGGATTGGCAATGGCCTCGCTGATGGGCCTGCCCCCAGTGCTGGGTGTCTTCACCTCGATATTGACCGCGCCCGTGATTGCGCTGCTGGGCCGCAACCCCGTGCTCATCGGCGGCACCGCCAGCGCCACGGTTCCCTTCATCGCGCTGGCCGTGCGCGGTCAAGGCTTGGGCGGCGCGGCAAAAGTCTCCATCGTGGCATCGGTCATCATGATGGGCTTCTGCGTGATCCGCCTGGGAAGGCACATCACGCGCGTCCCCCACGCCGTCGTCACGGGATTTTCCTGCGGCATCGGCGGCATGATGCTGGCCTCGCAACTGGATACGATTCTCGGCGTGGATACGGCGGTCACCCGCTCTGCCGGATCTACCCTGGCGCAACTCGCCGCGGTGATGGACCGGTTGGGCGGCATCCGCTTCGCGCCCCTGGCACTGGGCTTGCTCGTGATGCTCGGTGCCACGGTAGCCTCACGCTGGTCGGCACGTGCGCCCGCGCCGCTCATTGGCGTCGGTCTTGCGATTGTCCTGGCGCGGCTCATGGGTTTTCACGAACGTGAAATCGGCGCCATGCAAGGTTCCATGCCCCCGTTTGTGGGCTTCAGTTGGAATCCGCAGGACGTCTGGACGGTGTTGCCTTCCGCCTTCGCTCTAGCCTTCGTTTCGAGCGTCAACATCCTGATTACGTCCCGCGTCGTGGAACATTTTCGGGGACGCCACAAGCCCATGAAAACCTCCGATGCCGATGCCGAACTGGGCGCTTACGGGATTGCGAACCTTTGCGCCGGTATGTTCGGCGCGCCGCTCAGCGTCGGCATCCCGGCTCGCAGTTTGGCGGTGGTGCGCTGCGGTGGCACCACCCGCGTCGCCAACCTGCTCC
>CAIRBY010001033.1 GCA_903876865.1 uncultured Acidobacteriia bacterium | reverse complement strand
GGCCTAGTACCCCTAGTCCGGAAGCCTTGCCGCGGGGCGGGTACGGAACACCGCGAAGTGCATGGAAGGAGCCACAACAAGCGTTCGCCTTCCCACTCGCTACAATAGAGAAAGTGCTCGTATCGATTACTTCCAAGCTGGAGCGACCGGGGTGGCTGAGGGCTCCGGCGCCGGTAGGCGACAATTATCACGAACTGAAGGAACTGATCGGGCGGCTGCGTCTGCACACGGTGTGCGAGAGCGCGGCGTGTCCGAACGTGGGCGAGTGCTGGAATCAGCGCACCGCCACGTTCATGATTCTGGGCAACGTCTGCACGCGGCGCTGCGGCTTCTGCGCGGTGCAGAAGGGCGCCCCGCTGCCCGTGGATTACGATGAGCCCTCGCGTGTGGCCGAAGCCGTGGAAGCCATGGGGCTGAAGTTCGCCGTGATCACCAGCGTCAATCGCGACGACCGCGAAGATGGCGGCGCCGAACTCTTCGCCATGGTGATTCGCGCCATTCGTAGCCGCGTCCCCGGCTGCGGAGTCGAAGTGCTGATCCCGGATTTCCAGGGCAACCTCGAAGCCGTGGAGACGGTGATGGCGGAGCGCCCGGACGTGCTCAATCACAATACGGAAACGGTGCCGCGCCTCTATCGCCAGGTGCGTCTCGGAGCGCGCTACGAGCGCTCGCTCGGCGTGCTCCAGCATGCCAAGAAAGTATCGTCCGCTACGCCGGTGAAATCGGGCGTGATGCTCGGCTTGGGCGAGACTCCCGAGGAAGTGCTCGAAGTGATGCGCGACCTGCGTGCGCACGATGTCGATATCCTGACCATCGGCCAGTATCTGCGCCCGTCGCCCAAGCACCTGCCGATTGTGCGTTACGTCAAGCCGGAAGAGTTCGCGGAGTTCAAGCGCGCCGGCTATGCGATGGGCTTCAGCCATGTGGAATCCGGACCGCTGGTGCGCAGTTCGTATCACGCGTCCGATGGGGCCGAATCGGCCAGACAATAATATGACACTCTCTAACACCCTGGCTGTTGCTCTGTTTGTCGCCGCGTCCACTCTCCCCGCCCAGAGCGGCGCGGCGTGGACCACTCCCACTCAGGCGGAGATCGACGCCATCTATCCGGAGATCGACGCGTTCTACATCGACCTGCACCGCAACCCCGAACTCGCGTTTCAGGAAGTGCGAACCTCCGCGAAGCTGGCCGCGTGGATGAAGGCTCTTGGCTTCGAAGTGACCACCGGCGTGGGCCGCACGGGCGTTGTCGCGGTGCTGAAGAACGGTCCTGGCCCCACCGTGATGCTACGCACCGAAATGGACGGGCTTCCGGTCGCCGAAAAGACGGGGCTGCCGTTTGCCAGCAAGGCCATGGGCAAGAACGCAGCCGGTGAGCCGACCCCGGTGATGCACGCCTGCGGGCACGACATGCACATGTCGGCGTGGGCTGGCACCGCGCGGCTGATGGCGGAACATCGCGATCGCTGGCACGGCACGCTCATGATGATCGGCCAGCCGGCGGAAGAGGGTGGCAACGGCGCCGACGCGATGCTCAAGGACGGCCTCTTCACGCGCTTCCCGCGGCCGGACTTCGCGCTCTCGCTGCACGATGACGACACTATGCCCTCGGGCGTGATCGGCTACCATCCCGGCGACTTCCGCTCGATGTCGGATGCGGTGGTGGTGACGGTCTACGGGCGCGGCGGCCATGCCGCTATGCCGCACCATACGGTGGACCCGATCGTGCTCGCGGCGCGGATTGTGCTGGGCTGGCAGACGATCGTATCGCGAGAGAACAATCCGGTCGAGCCGGTGGTGATCACCGTCGGTTCCATCCACGGCGGCACGCAGGGCAACGTGATTTCCGATGAAGTGAAGATGCAACTCTCCGTGCGCACCTACACCGCCGCGGTCCGCAAGCGCACGCTCGCGGCGATTGCGCGAGTGGCCAGGGGAGAAGCCGAAGCGGCGGGCGCGCCTAAAGCGCCGCTCGTCGATGTGCGCGCCAGCGGCGGGACGGCGGTGGTTCATAACGATCCGGCGGTGACGCTGCGTCTGGCAACTGCGCTCAAGAAGGGCATGGGCGAGAAGTACGTGATGGAAATGCCCGCCAAGATGACCAGCGAGGATTTCGCCCAGTACGGCCTCGCGGGCGTTCCCTCGGTGCTGCTCCACATCGGCGCCGTGCCTGCGGACAAACTCGCGAAAGCTGAGGAGACGGGCATTCCCGTTCCCGCGCCGCACTCGCCCGAGTGGGCGCCCGATCGCGAGCCAACAATTAAGGGCGGCATCCGCGCCGAGACTACCGAACTGCTCGAACTCTTTCGCGCGCGATAGACGCGGCCCGGTGCCATCGTCATCGCCGGCCTTATAGGCCCGTGCTACCTTAAGTCCTTGGAATCCGGCATCCGAAATCGACTGTTGCTCGGGGCCGCGGGCCTGCTGTTTTCCACCGGCGGCGCCGCGGTGAAGGCGGCCAGCCTCACCGGTTGGCAGGTGGCGAGTTTTCGCTCCGGCGTCGCGGCCATCGTGCTGCTTGCGGCTCTCCCCGGTGCACGCCGCGGTTGGAACTGGCGCATGCTGCCGGTGGCAGTAGCCTACGCCGCCACGCTGATCCTCTTTGTGCTCGCCAACCGGCTCACCACCGGCGCCAACGCGATCTTCCTGCAGGCCACCGCGCCGCTCTACGTTCTGTTGCTCAGCCCATGGTTGTTGAAGGAGCGCATCCGCCGTGCGGACGTGTTCTACATTCTCGCCGTCGGTACCGGACTCGTCCTCTTCTTCGTCGGGCGGGATGCGGCTGTGGCCACTGCGCCCGATCCGGCGAAGGGCAATCTGCTGGCCCTCGCCAGCGGCGTGACTTACGCCCTGATGCTCGCCGGATTGCGCTGGCACGGGCGTCATGGCGGGCCGGATTCGGGCGTGGCCACGGCGGCCGCCGGCAACATCGTTGCCTGCCTCGCGGCCCTGCCGATGGCCCTCCCGGTGACCCACTTCGGGGCCGCCGATGGAGCTGTGCTCCTCTACTTGGGCGTGGTGCAGGTGGGGCTGGCCTACTGGTGCCTCGCCCAGGCTATGCGCCACGTGCCAGCCTTCGAAGCCACCACTATGCTGCAGCTGGAACCGGCCATGAGCCCGTTCTGGTCCTGGTGGCTGCATCGCGAGATGCCGTCGGTCTTTGCGATCGGCGGCGGCGTCATCATCATCTCCGCGACACTGGTGAATACCTGGCGGGGCAGGGTACGCGCCGCTTGAGCAGTGGCCGAAAGAGCGCATCCCTTTCTGCGCCGTCTGTGCTACAACGGAAGCAAGGGTGAGATACACACTAGGCTTGCTGCTGGCGTTTGGGTTAAGCGCGACAGCGCCGCGGCTGATCAATTTCGATACGGCTCCGTTGGGGAAAACACCGCCCGAATGGAATGTGGCCATGACCAATCGCGGCCATTGGCCGCAGTGGGAAATCGTGATCGATCACACCGCGCCCACTCAGCCGTACGTGTTCGCCCAAGTCGCGGCGGATCGTGTAGGCGACCGTTATCCGCTGGCCGTGCTCAAGAACTTCACGATGGGCGATGGCGAGGTCAGCGTGCGCGTCAAACCTGTCTCCGGCCACGATTACCGCTCCGGCGGACTGGTCTGGCACTATCGCGACGAGAACAACTACTACCTTGCCCGCATCAATGCGCTGGAAAAGAATGTGCAGGTCTTCAAGGTGGTGAACGGGCACCGTTCGCCCCTTATGGCGCCCGCGCGGCACGAGGTTCCCACTAACGATTGGAGCATTCTGAAGGTTGCGGTGAAGGGCGCCCGGTTCCAGATCTACGTGGACCACCGGAGAGTCTTGCAGGGGAACGATTACACGTTTAGGAATCCCGGCGGAGTCGGACTGTGGACCGTGTCCGACTCCGTGGTTTACTTCGACGACTTCCGCATCTTTCCTAAATAGCCGTTCCGGCTCTGGCCCACGTAGACCTACAGCAGGCGGAAGTTGACTTCGATCTGCGCTTGCACCGGGACCGCCACTCCGCCCTTCGAACCCGGCTTGAACTTCCACTGCATCACGGCCTGCACGGCCTGTTCGTCCAATCCCATGCCAAGAGCTCTGAGCACCTGGATGTTCTTGGCGGAGCCATCGGCATCGATGACGACGGAGAGAAGGACCGTGCCCTGGAACTTCGAGAGGCGGGCCTGGTCACTGTACTCAGGCTCCTGCTTGAAGAGAAGGGATGGAGC
>CAIRBY010001032.1 GCA_903876865.1 uncultured Acidobacteriia bacterium | reverse complement strand
GTGCGCAAATTTGGAAAAAGTATACCGCAGAATTCGCCCGGCGCCGGGGTATTGAGGAAGCTTTATCCCTCCGCGCCCCTTCGCCTACCAAGTCACTCGCAGCAACGAGACGGCGTGGCGCGGCAGCGTGAATTCCAGGTTCAGCACACCCCGCTCCACGGCGCGCCATTCGGGAGACGAGAGCAGTTGCAGTTGTCCCGCCGCTTCCAGTCGGGTGTACTGTTCGGGCGTGGGCTTCTGCGGAGAGCCCATCTGCTTCCAGACCGTATACGCATTGCTGTGTTCGTCGTCGATGCGATAGTGCTGCACCAGCACACGGCTCGCCGATTGAGGAATTCCCTGCACGGCCAGATGCACCGGCGCGGCGGCGGCGGCGAGTTCGTCGTCGTGATAATTCCACACCATTACCGCCATCTCACGATCCGTGCGCGTGGCCATGGCATCGATATCGGCTGCCTCCCGCACGCTTGATGCGAGGATCCGGTCCAGCCCCGCGCCGCCCGAACTTTCCACCTTGACGCGATCTCCCTTCATCATCCCCGCCATGCGGAAGAAGTTCAGCACTGGCTTATCCACGCCATTCGTCGCGAGGGTGCGGAAGCCATCGAAATAGGGCTGCCCCTCGAATTCAAAGGCCCAGGTGAGCATGCCCGCCAGGTTCGAGTGATACTGATCCGCCAGCTTGAACATGTTGCTGTACGCCGCCGCCGTGTAACTCGGGTACATCAGCCCGTTGCGGTAGAGGTTCTGCGGATAGGTGCGTGCCGAGCAAGCCGCGCAGCCTTCGGGATCGGCTTCGCTCAATACGATCGGGAGCGCGCGATATGCCGGAAATTCGTTGATGATCTGAAGGCCGTTGCGCACGTCCACCATCTCTTTGTTCAGCCCCATCTGCACATGGCCGTCCACTATCTTGGGCGATCCCTTGGCATGGTACGTGATGAAATCGAGCGGCGTGCCGGTCTTGCCCGTCACCGCATTCGTGCCGCGCGCGCAGTGCTCCAGAAACTGCTTCAGGAACGCGGCCGCCTTCGCGGAGCCTGGACCGGTGGTGCCAGGGCCGCCGACGTGCGTCCCAGGGAGTGCGCGTTTCACCGCGTCCGCCGTGTAATCGTAGAGCTTGTTGTACTCCTCCGGCGTGCCGCGCCAGTAGGAGATATCGGGTTCGTTCCACAACTCCCAACTCCACGTCTCGACTTCCGCTTTGCCATAGCGAGCCACTTCGTGCAGCACCCACTGCCGGACCAGTTCCGCCCACTTGCCGTAATCCTTCGGCGGATAGCTCCACCCCTTGCCACCGTCTTTCTTCGGCCACTCCACCTCATACGGATCGGGATTGGTGCTCAGCGCCTTGGGCATGAAACCGATCTCCACGAACGGGCGTGCATGCGCCTGCACGTAGGTGTCGAGGATGCGATCGACGATCGTCCAATCGTAGACCGGCTTGCCCTGCGCGTCTTCCGTGTACGCGTTGGTCGATCCCCACTTCAGCGCCGCCGTCCCGTCGCCCGTCACGAGCAGATGATGCGCGCGCACCTCTACCGGCACCGGGCTCAGCGCCGCCAATTCGCCGATCAGTTTCTTGCCATTGGGCGCGTAGGTATAGTTCGGCTCGTCGTACCCGAAGTACGCATACATGCTGCGATACGGGCCCAGCACCGCGGCGCCATCCACGCGAACCTGAACCTGTGCCACAGCCGAGCCAGCGAGCACTACGAGAGCAAAGAAGGTGCGCATAAATCTCCCTGTGAGCTACAGTAACAAAGAGTGCGTTCCCAGGAGGAAGTTTGAAGCTCGAAGGTGTCTACTCCGTACTGCCCACCCCCTTCACTGCTAGTGGCGAGGTGGATCTGGAAAGTTTGAAACGCGTCGTCGATCTCTTCGTCGGCGCCGGCGTCAATGGCCTGACCGCGCTCGGCGTCACCAGCGAAGTGGCGCGCATGAACGATGGCGAACGCGTGCGCGTGCTGGAGACGGTAGTCCGCCACGTGAATGGCCGCGTCCGCGTAGTTGCCGGCGCCACCGCCGATGGCGTGCGCACCTGCATCGACTACACGAAGTTCGCGCTCGATACCGGCGCTGATGCGGTCATGATCAGCCCGCCGCGCTCTCCCAAACTCAATTCCGACTCCGTGGTGCGCCACTTCGCGGCTGTTGCCGGCGCCGTCAACATCCCGATCGTGATTCAGGATTACCCGCCCATTTCCGGCTTCGCGATGGAACCGGCGCTACTGGTCCGCATTGCGCGGGAAGTGCCCGCCGCGAATACGATCAAGCTGGAAGATCCGCCCACCCCCTTCAAAACCTCGCGCATCCGCGAGGCCGCGCAGGGAATGGATATCGGCATCTTCGGCGGACTCGGCGGCGTGTTCCTGCTCGAGGAACTTATGGCCGGAGCCACCGGCGCCATGACAGGCTTCGCCTATCCCGAGATCCTCGTCAAGATCGTGAAGCTCTTCCACTCCGGCGATCTCGATGCCGCCGCCGCAGCCTTTTACCCCTTCGTCCCGCTCATGCGCTTCGAGTTTCAGGAAGGGCTGGGAATGTCCATCCGCAAGGAAGTCCTGCGCCGCCGCGGCGTGATGGATTGCGCCGACATCCGCCTCCCCGGCGCCAAACTCGACGCCGCCACCACCGCCGCGCTCGACCGCGTGCTGGCGTGGACGGAGAAGCAGAAGTAGCCAGACTCATTCGCCACGGAGGAACACAGATCAACACGGATAAGGCGAAACGCCTGCTCCCATCCGTGTTCCTTCGCGTCTATCTGTGGCCGGGTGTCTTTCGCCGCCGCCGCGCGAACTTATGCGCGACACTCTTCGTATCATGGATTAAGTGACTCCCCCCGACGTGCTCCTGCACTATGAAACCCGCCTCGCCGATCTCCAGGCCGCCTTTGAATCCATCCGCCGCCGCGGCATCCTCGCCCTCCTCGCCGCTGCCCTTTCCCTCGCCCTCCTCCTCATCCTCAACCTCCACCCGCTCCGCTCCCGCCTCCCCCTCGCCGCCCGCCTCCTCCCCATCCCCTGCGCCATCGTCGCGCTCCTGCAATACCGCCGCGACAGCCGCACCCAGACCCGCACCCACCGCCTCCTCCTCTTCTACCGCCGCGCCGCCGCGCGCGTGCGAGGCGAGTGGGCTGGCGATGGCCCGACCGGCGAGGAGTTCCCCGCCCCCGATCACCTCTACGCACGCGACCTCAACGTCACGGGCGAGGGCTCGCTCTTCCAACTGCTCTGCACCGCACGCACCGCGATCGGCCGCCGCGGTCTAGCCCGTTACCTGCTCGAGCTTCCCGAGTGGGATGAACTGCAACTCCGCCAGGATGCCGTTCGCGAACTCCAACCGCTTATCACCTT
>CAIRBY010001031.1 GCA_903876865.1 uncultured Acidobacteriia bacterium | reverse complement strand
GCCTCGGCGAAATCCGCATTCTCACTGAGAAAGCCATAGCCCGGGTGAATCGCATCGGCGCCAAACCGCTTCGCCGCTTCGATGATCCGGTCCATGCGCAGGTAGCTCTCCGAAGACGGTCCCGGCCCGACATGCGCCGCCTCGTCCGCCATGCGCACGTGCAGCGCGGTCCGGTCCGGATCGGAGTATACGGCCACCGTGCCAATCCCCATCTCGCGCAGCGTGCGCATCACCCGCACCGCGATTTCCCCGCGGTTGGCTATCAGAACCTTGCGAAACATGCAGAAGAATTGTAGCAGCCGTCCGGTTCCGGCAGCCGAAAGTCGGCCGCGTGTCAGGTCGCGTGTCAGGTCGCGTGTCACGTGTCGCGTGTCACGACGTCATTGCGCCAGCCGGGCTGATAGAATTGGAGGGTTCTACTTTCGCCATGGCACTCGACTCTATTGAAGGATCCCTAAAAGAGCGGGGCGTTCGCCTCACCCGCCAGCGCCAGATCCTGCTCGAACTGATCGATAAGACGGGCGATCATTTGGACGCCGAGCGGCTCTTCCAGTTGGCGAAAGAGAAGGACCCCAAGCTCAACCGCGTCACGGTTTACCGTACGCTCAAAATGCTCAAGCTCGGCGGTCTGGTGGATGAGTTGGACCTCATGCACTACGGCGGCGACCAGCACTACTATGAGACCCGCCTCAAGCAGGAGCACGCCCACGTAATCTGCCTGCGCTGCGGCAAGGTCGAGGAATTTTTCGGCGAACCGTTGCAGCGCCTGCGAAAGCAGATCGAGAGCCACTTTGGCTTTCAGGTGCTGCTCGCGCGGACGGAAGTGGGCGGATACTGTTCTCACTGCCAGACGCTCCGTGCCCGCGAGGTGGAAGATATTCGCGCGCTGACGGCGGCTACTGCCAAGCCGTCCAAGGCGTCCGGGGCCAAGCCTCCGAAGGCGGCCGCCCCGAAGAAACGAGCGCGGCGCAGTTAGCCGGCGCGCGTAAGCTGGAAACCGTAAGCTGGAAACCATAAGCTGGAAACAGAGATGGATTCAGGAACCGCCACCTTCGCCACACCCGCTTCCGCCTCGATCGTGATTGTGGACCCGAATGGTAACCGCAAGCGCGTCCCGGTGGAGCCGCTCCCGTTTCTGATCGGCCGCCAGCCGGATAACCACCTGATCGTCCGCGATAGCCGCGTCTCCCGCACCCACGCCCGGATCGTGGTGGAGAACGGCGCCTACGTGCTGGAAGATATCGGCAGCCGCCACGGCACCTTCGTCAACGGCAAGCGCCTGCAGCGCAAAGTCCTGGAGAATTCCGACCGGATCGAGTTGGGCGCGCCGGATTCGTACCAACTGCTCTTCGCTCTGGATGGCGCCGAGTTGAAGCGCATCATGGAACAGGTCGCGGCGCAGGGGATTGTGGCGGACACTCCCTCCCAACCGCTCGGTGTGGGCTCCAACCTCGCAAAATTGCGCGCCATCCTCGATCTTGCCCGCACCCTGCAAAGCTCGTTTTCCATCGATGAAGTGCTCGTCAGCGTAGTGGATACCGCGCTCACCATCACCGGCGCCGAACGCGGCTTCCTGCTGCTCCGCACCACCTCCGACCTGGAAACCCGCGTCGCCCGCGACCGCCGCGGCCAGAACCTGCGTCCGGACGACCTGCGCGTCCCCCGGCAAGTGATCCGTCGCGCGTTGGAGAATCGGCGCGAACTGCTCTCGATGAACTTCGACCCCATTCGCGCCGAAGACGTGCGGCCGGAAAACTCGATTGCGGACCTGGATCTGCGCAGCGTGATCTGCGTCCCGTTGGTGCGCATCCGGGCCGGGCAGAGCGATGCCACCACCATGCTCGCCACCGGCAACGAAACCGTGGGGCTCCTCTACATGGATTCCCGCCTGAACCCGGCGGACCTCGCCGGCGGCAATCGTGAGCTACTGCAGACCCTGGCCATTGAAGCCTCCACCGTGCTGGAAAACGCCCGACTGCTGCAGGAAGAGCAGGCCAAGCACCGGATGGAAGAGGAACTGCGCCTCGCCCGCACCATTCAGCAGAGCCTTCTGCCCGGCAAACTCCCCGGCGATGGCTGGCTGCGCGCCGCCGGCAGCAGCATCGCGTCTTTCCAGGTGGGCGGGGATTATTTCGATGTCGCCAAGGTCAATACCCACTGCTGGTCGGCGGTGGTCGCCGATGTCTCCGGTAAAGGCGTCGGTTCCGCCCTGCTCGCCTCCCTACTGCAAGGCGCCCTCATCACCGCCACCGATCATCCGGCCGTGATGGGCCACCGCATGGACCGGCTCAACGAATACCTGCTCGAACACACGGGCGGTGAAAAATACGCGACCGTCTTCTACTGTCTGCTCCATGAAGACGGCCATATCGATTACATTAACGCCGCCCATTGCCCGCCCATGGTGATCCGAGCCAACGGAGAGCGCCAGGAGCTCGAACCGAGCGGCATGCCGGTGGGCCTGATCGAAGGCGCCGAATTCGCCGTGCAGAGCCAGCACCTCTCCCCCGGCGACAAGATCGTGATTTACAGCGACGGCGTCACCGAGGCGCAAAACACCGCCGAGCGATTTTTCGGCAAGAAACGTCTCCGCGAGATCGTCGAGTCCCGCGCCGGAGCCTCCTGCAACGCCATTCACGATGCGGTTCAGGAAGCCGTGGCCGCATTTACCGAAGGCGCTCCGCAATCCGACGATATCACTCTGGTCGTGCTCGAATTCCGCGGCACCGTCTGAGGCAGCGGCAGTTGAGCCAGCGGAATCTGAACCGGCCCGGCTTCCGCAATCGCAGCGTTCTCCACTAACTCCGCCAGGTGCGCTAGCGACGGCGCTGCCGCGGCAAGCTCTCGTAGCTTAAGCGGCAGCACCCTGCGCACGATTTCAGTAAACGGAATCGCCAGCATCGGCTGCTCCGCGGATTCGTCGCATTGCGTGATGTTCAGGTAGTCGCGATCCGGCAGGTTCAGCCGCATCTGCCAGTACGCCGCCTCCGGACTTCGCAATACCGATGCACCATACCGGAACCCCGCCAGCCGCGCTTCAATGTGGCTGTATCCCAGGCTCCGCGCACCGGCATCCAGAGCCTGCCAGCATTCGTCGCGCGTGACCGCCACGGCAAGCGCGCGCTCGAAAGCCTCCAGCTTCACGTGCGCGCTCAGCGTGCGCCTGAGCCCGCTCCAGAGAAAGCGCCGGGTTGCGTTGAATTCCACATACCCCAGATACTGCACGCCAAAACAGGCGCACACCGCAAACAACAGGACCGCCACACCCGTCATCGGCCTGTGCGGAATGCTCTGGAGCAGGCTCACCGCCGCCCCAATGCTGCACGCCGCATACAACACCAGCGCCGCACGGCGCGGCGTGAACCCACGGTCCAGTAGCCTGTGATGAATGTGCCCGCGATCCGCCGTGAAAATGGGTTCGTTGCGCAGAAACCTGCGGAAGACGCTCAGCCCCACCTCCAGCAACGGCAGCGCCAGGGCCATCGTCGGAGCGGCCATGCCCAGCATCGTGGTGGATTTCTGGCTCCAGATGATGCCGCACGCCCCCAGCAGAAAGCCCGTCACCAGGCTTCCGCAATCCCCCATGAAAATTGAGGCCGGGTTGAAGTTGTAGCGCAGGAAGCCCACCAGCGCGCCTATCAGTGGCGCGACCGCCAGCGCCAGGGCGAAGTTGCCCTGCAGCAGCGCCGCCACCAGCGTAGTCAGCCCCGCCAGCACCCCGACTCCCGTCGCCAGCCCATCCATCCCGTCGATCAGATTGAAGGCATTGGCGCACAGCACCAGCCAGCCGATGGTCAGCGGGATCGCTATCCACCCGATGTTCGTGTACCCGGAGAAGTTCTCGATCCGCAGTCCGCCCACATAAGCCAAGCCAGCCGCCACAATCTGCCCGCCCAGCTTCCACCATGGCTTCAGGTGAAACAGATCGTCCGCCAGTCCGGTCAGAAACATCGCGCCCGTAGCCGGCAGCAGTTTCCAGAAGAGCGGCAACCCGTCGCGCACAATCGCGCCTCCGGCCAGCGGCGTGTACAGCAGCAGCCCCAGCGCCAGCAGGTAGGCCGAGACAATCGCCACGCCACCCGTCCGCGGCACTGCCAACAGGTGCGTCTTGCGCGCGCAATCCGGCCTGTCCACCAACCCGAGGCGCAGCGATCCGTCCCGCGCCAGTCGCGTCAGAAACAGAGCCAGGATGAAAGAAACTCCGGTGACGAATACAAGAGAGATCATTCCACGCCCCTCACATCCCTATCGGCCGGAAGTGGCCCGAACCTTAGCCTCGCGCTCCAGCCAGCCCTACATCTTTGCCACAAATGTACTATCGGCCTTTATGCCCCCTCTCCTTTAGCCCGGAAGCGTATTTTTTTGCCGGCTTTTTGCCCCGCACTGCGCAGGATGCCGTATCGTATGATGGGCGCAGTGCCCAGACAGCAGCTCTTCCTCATCGATTCCTTCGGCTTCATCTTCCGCGCCTACCACGCCCGCGCCCGCACCGGCGCCCCGCCCATGCGGACCAGCACCGGCTTCTCCACCGAGGCCGTCTACATCTTCAACAACATGGTGCGCAAGCTCTCCAAGCAATACGCGCCCCCCTTCGTCGCCGCCGTCTTCGAAAGCACCGAACCCACCCACCGCCTGCTGGAGTTCCCCGAGTACAAAGCCAACCGCGCCGAAACTCCCCCCGACCTGATCGAGCAGATCCCCTTCGTCCGCCGCATCCTCGAGGCAATGCGCATCCCCATCCTCGAGTACCCCGGCTACGAAGCCGACGACGTCATCGGCACCCTCGCCCGCCGCGCCGAAGCCGCCGGCTTCGACGTCGTCATCGTCTCCAGCGACAAAGACATGCTCCAGCTCATCGACGAGCACGTCTCCATGCTCAACCCCGCCAAAGACGACGAACTCTACGATCCCGCCAAGGTCAAGGAATTCATGGGCGTCCACCCCCACCAGGTCGCCGACCTGCTCGCGCTCAAAGGCGACGCCGTCGATAACATCCCCGGCGCCCCCGGCATCGGCGACAAAGGCGCCAAAGACCTGATCGAACGCTTCGGCTCCGTCGAAGGCGCGCTCGAACACGCCGCCGAAGTCGAGCGCAAAATGTACCGAGAGAGCCTCCAGAACAACGTGGAGCGCATCCGCATGTCCAAGCGCCTCGCCACCATCGAGACGGCCGTCCCCATCGAATTTCACCTGCCTTCCCTCGCCGCCCAAACGCCCGACCCCGCCCTCCTCAAGGCCATCTATCAGGAGATGGAGTTCCACAGCCTGCTCAAGGAACTCGGCGCCACCGAAGACGCCCGCGAGCGCGATTACGCCGTCCTCCAAACCGCCGCGGACCTCCACGCCTGGCTCGCCCCCGCCGCCGGACTCCCCGTCGCCATCGCCATCTCCAAATCCGAGGAAGGCTCCTTCGCCCTAGACACCATCGGCCTCGCCTTCCGCCCCGGCCACGCCCGCGCCATCCCCATCGACCTCATCCCCGCCCTCCTACCGTTCCTCGAAGACCCCGCCGCCCCCAAGATCACCAGCGACATAAAAACCGCCACCCTCTCCCTCGCCCGCCTCGGCATACAGGCCCGCGGCTTCACCGGCGACGTGATGCTCTACGCCTTCCTTCTCGATGCCGACCCCTCCGGCTGCTCGCTCGAAGAGCAGGCCCGCCGCCGCCTCGACCTCAAACTCGGCGCCTCCCCCGAACAGCACGCCGATATCACCCTCGAACTCAACGCCCAACTCTCCCCGGCCCTCGATTCGCGCCACCTCCGCAAGCTCTACGAAGACCTCGAACTCCCCCTCACCGGTGTGCTCGCGCGCATGGAAACCACCGGCATCCGCATCGACCCCGCCGAACTCCAGCGCCTCTCCATCCTGCTCGAAACCGGCATCGCCCAGCTCACCGCCGAAATTCACACGCTCGCCGGCAAGCCCTTCAACATCAGCTCGCCCCAGCAGCTCGGCCGCGTCCTCTTCGACGACCTCGGCCTTCCCGCGCCCGCCAAATCCGGCAAGGCCAAAGCCATCTCCACCGCCGCCGACGTCCTCGACGAACTCGCCGCCGATCACGAAATCGTCCGCAAAGTCCTCGAATACCGCTCCCTCACCAAGCTCAAAGGCACCTATGTCGACGCCCTGCCCGCCCTGATGGACCCGGCCACCTCCCGCATACACACCTCCTTCAACCAGACCGGCGCCGCCACCGGACGCCTCTCCTCCTCCAACCCCAACCTCCAGAACATCCCCATCCGCACCGCGCTCGGCCGCGAAATCCGCGCCGCCTTCGTCCCCCGCGATGGCTGGCAACTCCTCGTCGCCGACTACTCCCAGATCGAACTCCGCCTGCTCGCCCACATGTCCGGCGACGAACTCCTCATCGACGCCTTCCGGCGCGGCGAGGACATCCACACCCGCACCGCCGCCGAGGTTATGGGCGTGCCCCCGATGATGGTCACGCCCGAAGCCCGCCGCGACGCCAAGGCCGTCAATTTCGGCATCGTCTACGGCATCAGCGGCTTCGGCCTCGCCGCCCAACTCGGCATCTCCCGCGCCGAAGCCGAAAAGTACATCAAGAACTATTTCGCCCGCTATGCCGGCGTGCGCCGCTTCATTGACGCGACCATCGCCGAAGTGCGCGAAACCGGCGTCACCCGCACCTTATTCGGACGCGAGCGCCCCATCCCCGAGATCAACGGCCGCAACCCCAACGCCCGCGGCTTCGCCGAACGCACCGCCGTCAATTCGCCCCTGCAGGGCACTGCCGCCGATCTCATCAAGCTCGCCATGATCCGCATCGATCGCGCCCTGGCCGCCGCCAGTTTCCAGACCGCCATGCTGCTTCAGGTCCACGACGAACTCGTCTTCGAATGCCCGCCCGAAGAACTCGCCGCCGTCTCCGTCCTGGTGAAGCGGGAAATGGAAGGAGTCGCGGAACTGGCCGTCCCCCTCACCGTCGATATCGGCACCGGCCCCAACTGGCGCGACGCCAAATAACGGAAGGGTGTCCCGCTTCGGGGCATTGTCAAACGTCTTCTGGACATCGAACCGCCAGAACTGCGCTTGCGTGCCAGCGCCGATCGCTTCCGCTTCTCCGATCACGGCGATACCCTGGAGGTTCTTGCCGTCAAGCGCTGCTCAGAGGCTTATCGCGTAATAGATGAGATAGAGCGGCGGGACGAAGCTGTCAGGTTTCGGACGCCAATTGCCTCGATCATTCAGCCGTGAAAGGCCATGCCGCACTTCACAGTTTCACCACTTTCAGGCCGGGGACAACCTCGAAGTGGCGGACATTGCCAGTGACGACTCCGAAGCCGAGTTGCAGTGCTGTGGCGGCCATGAGCAGGTCCTCGAAGGCGATATTCACGCCGGGGGCAGCCTGGTCGCCTTCGATGCGCCCGGCGATCCTGGCAGTCTCGACCGTGACCGGATGCACCGGCACGTCGCGGACCAGTTCATCCACAAACGCCTGGCGGCGCTGCCGGCGTTCCTCCGTTCCGGCGCGTTGAATGCCGTGCGTCAGTTCCACAATGGTCACCACGGAGAGGCCCACCTCGATTTCGCCATACCCGGTTTTGAACTGTTCCAGAATCTGCCGGACGGTGTGGCCGCGCCGCTCACCGGCGATCACTACGCTGGAATCGAGGATTAGTCCCAAGGGGGCGGGTTCCACGGTTTTCGATTGCGGACGATCTCTTCCACGTCGGCGGCGAAATCGGGATCGAGCACAGCTGCCCGCCCGGCCTCCAGTTCATGGGCTTCAGCCAGCGCGATGCACTCGGAGATGGTCCGGCGCGCCGGAACGGCCGCGCGGATGACGGCGAACGGTTGCGCATCACGCTCGATCACGACTTCGGCGCCGGCCTGAACATGCTTCAGGATGGCGGCCATGTCGCGGACCGCATCGGCTTCGCTGATGTGCACAGACTCCATCTTCTCGATCATATCAACTCCGGAATCGCCGGAACCGAGGCTGTTGCCGGACGATGGCGTTGGCCCGGCGAAGCCGCAGTTCTGGGCTCGGTTCCGGCAGTAACGCGCCAGAACTGGCAGTTGCCCCTGAAAAGTACCTGAGGCCGCTTCGCGCACTTAACCGGGACAGACGCATTTATTTCTCCCAAGGATCACCCCTCAAAACACACTTCCCT
>CAIRBY010001030.1 GCA_903876865.1 uncultured Acidobacteriia bacterium | reverse complement strand
CGGATCGCCAAATCCAGCAGGCAATACGAAAGCCACGCGATCGTCGCCGCTGCGGGAATCGTCAACACCCACGCCCACACGATGTTCGTGGCGATTCCCCATCGCACCGCCTTCATGCGTTGGATGCTGCCCACACCCGCAATCGCTCCCGCAATCGCGTGCGTGGTCGAAACCGGAGTTCCCATCGCGGTAGAGAGCAGCACGCTCAGCGCCGCGCCCGTCTCCGCGCAGAATCCGCTGCGCGGCTTCAGCCGCGTCAGCCGTCCGCCCATGGTGCGCACAATCCGCCATCCGCCGCTCAACGTGCCCAGCGCAATCGCCGTGTAGGATGCCAGCAGCACCCACTTCGGCACTTCGAAGGCGCCCAGGTAATGCGAGGTAAACAGCACACCCGTGATGATGCCCGCCGTCTTCTGCGCATCGTTGGAGCCGTGAGCCAGGCTGAACGCCGCCGCCGAGAGTAGCTGCAGTTTGCGGAAGTACTTGTCCATTTTGGACGGGCTGGAGTGGCGGAAGATCCAATACACCAGCACCATCAGAATGTACGCCGACGCCATCCCGATCAACGGCGCGCCGATGATCATCTTCAGCGTGAACGGCCATTCGCCCGTCTTGCTCACGTTCAGCGCTTCGAAGCTGTGCGCGAACCCGCGCAGCAGGCCCACGCGCGCCATTGCCGCGCCCGCGTACCCGCCGATCAGCGCGTGCGAGGAACTGGTCGGCAGCCCCAGCCACCACGTAATCAGATCCCACGCGATCGCTCCGAACAGCCCCGCCATGATTACATACGGCGTGACCAGGCTGAGATCCACGAAACCCTTGCCCACCGTTTTCGCCACCGCCGTGCCGAAGAGAAATGCCGCCGCGAAATTGAAGAACGCCGCCCAGATGACCGCCTGCACCGGAGTCAGTACGCGCGTCGCCACGATCGTCGCAATCGAATTCGCGGCATCGTGAAAACCGTTGATGTAATCGAAGATCAGTGCGATCGCAATGATCAGAATCGCGAGCGTCAGGACGGTCATGCTAGCTGTTCTTGACCACTACGTTTTGCAGCACATCGGCCACATCTTCGCAGCTGTCGATGGTCGCCTCGAAGAATTCGTAGACTTCCTTCAGCTTGATCAGCATGATGGGGTCTTTCTCCGTGTCGAACAGGTCCACCACGGAACTGCGTCCGACCAGGTCCGCTTCGTTCTCCAGGCGGTTGATCTCGATGCAGTGCTCCATGATCGGCCCGTTCTTTTCCAGGGCTTCGAACGCCGCCTTCAGCGCCCGCGCGCAGCTCGCCACAATCTCCGAAAGCTGAATCATGCTCGGCGGAATCGGGTTGATGCGGTAGGAAACCAGCCGGTGCGCCGTCTCTTCCACGCCATCCAGCACGTTGTCGAGCGCCGAACTCAGGTTGTGAATGTCCTCCGGGTCGATCGGCGTGATGAAGGTCTGGTTCAGGCGCGTGAACAGTTCGTGGATGACCTCATCCCCGCGATGTTCCAGCACGTTGATCTCGGTGGCGGCAATCGCCAGCCGCGCATTCCCGGCGCGCACCGCTTCCAGCAGCAGGCGCGAAGCTTCCGAGATGATCTCCACCTGCTTCAGGAACAGATGGTAAAACTTCTCCTCGCGTGGCAACAATCTCATAAAGTGGACTTTGATCGAAGAATGCTCATGGTAAACGGATTGCCGTGTTCAGGTCAATTTGGAATTACGCTTCGGAAACGATCGGAAACATCTCCTGTGGCGCCGTTTCGCCTTCCAGATCCAGAAAACGCGGGTCCAGCAGGCGCCCGGTATCGACGTTTCCCATCGCCGAGAGCATGGTTTCCTTCAGGTGCGGATGCTCGCGCTCCAGCTCCGAAAAAATATCCCGCAACGCGCGCCGCACCGTACCGGTACGCTGCGAGCAGCCGCACGGCACCACCGGGACGCCGCACGCCGCCGCATACGCCGTTGTAATCTCCTCCGTGACGAAGCAGAGCGGGCGGATCAGGCGGTAATCCCCGTTGCGCGAGTGCGTGATCGGGGGCAGGGAACTGAGCTTCCCCGTGAACATGGTGTTGCGCAGCAGCGCCTCGCAAAAATCGTCCGCCGTGTGCCCGAAGGCGATCACGTTGCAGCCCAGATCGGCCGCAATTTCATAGACCGCCCGGCGCCGGTAGCGGCTGCACAGGTCGCACCCGTGGTCGGGCTGATCTTCCAGAAGTTGCAGCGAGGGATTGTCGCGGAAGTACGTCCACGGGATCCCGCGCGCTTTCAGATACTCTCCGATCGGGTGAATGGGGCTGAGGAATTTCCCCTGCTCCACCGTGAAGGCGGTAACCGTGAAATCGATCGGCGCGCGCTTCTGCAACAGCAGCAGCGCCTCCAGCATGGTCGCCGAATCCTTCCCGCCCGAAAGCGCCACCGCCACCCGGTCCCCATCCCGGATCATCTTGAAGCGGTGTATGGCTTCCCCCACCTTGCGCAGTAATGTTTTTTCCAGCTCCACTTCCATCGATTATACCGTCCCAATCCCCGCAACCGAGAAAAGCCAGGTATCACGCCAAGTCCCCCCACGGCACTTGCCTTTCTTAGCGTCTCTGCGCCTTTGCGTGCCATGCTTTTTCCCGCAGGCGAAGCAGGCCAAATTTCACGCCAAGCCGCCAAGCCGCCAAGCAAACCAAGACCCCTCCAGCCATTGCCTTTCTTAGCGTCTTTGCGCCTTTGCGTGCCACGCCTTTCCCCGCAGGCGAAGAAGGCCAAATTTCACGCCAAGCCGCCAAGGCGCCAAGCAAACCAAGACCCCTCCAGCCCTTGCCTTTCTTAGCGTCTTTGCGCCTTTGCGAGCCACGCTTTTTCCCGCAGGCGAAGCAGGCCAAATTTCACGCCAAGCCGCCAAGCAAACCAAGACCCCTCCAGCCATTGCCTTTCTTAGCGTCTTTGCGCCTTTGCG
>CAIRBY010001029.1 GCA_903876865.1 uncultured Acidobacteriia bacterium | reverse complement strand
CCCGCCGACGTCGGCGTCACAGAGAAAACCAACGGCTCAGTCGTTCCCGCGCCCTTCGCCTTAAAGCTCTTCTCCGCCGGGTCAGACTTCCACCCCGCCGGAAGCTTCAGTGCCACGCTTCCCTCCGCGGCCGCCTGCGTCTGCACCGTCACCTTCACTTGAAGCGCCGAACCATCCAGCGGCAACAAATGTGCCTGTGGCTGAATCCGCACACCAATGGCAGGTGTCACCACCAGCGGTTCATAGAATCCCCCCGGGCCCGTCAAATGCTGCAATGTCTGCACCACTCCGCCCAGCCGAATCGGAACCCCTTCAAACGTAAACTCCGCCCACGCCTGCAATGGCCACGAAACAAACGACTGCAACCGCAGCGCCTCATCCGTCAGATCGTACGTAGCCTTCTCCGTAGTAGGCCGCGTGTAAAACGGTGCCGTGGGTTGCGCGTCGTCCGCCACCTTCACATGGAAAACTCGATCCATCGATCGCGCCGCAGCTTGATCCGCCCCTGAAGCATTCACCGACGCAGGACTCTCAGCCGCATCCACCGCCCACGCAGTTCCCTGCGGATTCTCCAGCCACACGCGGCTCAACTGCGTCCCACCCACCGACTGCGCAATGTGCGCGCGCACATTAAAAGTCTGCCCCGGCGTAACACTCGCCGGAGTCTCGTCCGCCGTCCCCCCACGCTCTGGCCCTGCTGGCCCGCGTGCTCCCGTTGACCCAGTCCGGAACGCAATCAGATCCAGCCCCAGCAAATCTTTGAACGCAGCCTGAAACGCCTCAACCTTGTCGGCGAGCATAAACTCAAGCTCCGCCTTCGCATCCGGCTTCAGATCGCTCGCGTCAACCTTCCCATAAAGATCCAGCGTCTGCTTGTACACCGGCACCAGCGCATGCGCGCCGGACACTCCGCCCTTGTTCAGAGCCTCCGGCGTTGCCGCAGCCAGCCCGATCGAAATCTGATGCAGCCCACTGCTCAGCCACGCTGGCGCGTTCGCCCCCGCAAGCCTCGCCATGCCTTCCAGGCTCGTATCAATCTTCACCTTGCTGTTATCAAACAAGCTCGCATTCGCCGCATTACCCGCCGCGCTAGCCGTCCGCGCAACCGCCCACAAGTGATACAGAGAATCATTCGGCTCATTCAGCTGAGGGCTCGCCCCCCCATACTGCGACTTCTGCTCGCCCCATCCTTCCCGCGAAATCTGCACATACGTCCGCCCCAGCACCGGGTCCCAACTCCCCACTGGAACACTCACATCCGCAGTCGGTTTGCCCGTCGTCCATTCGCCCGTCACGTAGTTATGAAACTTCGCCGGTCCCCACTTACCCGTCGCCGAATCAAACATCCCCTTGTCCGTAATCGCTGCAAACGGCGCACGCGAGTAAACCGCGGAAGCCTGCCACGGCTCCAAACCATAAATCTTGAACTGGTCAGGAAACACCTTCGGGTCGGCCGCAGCCTTGAACGCCTCCTGAGCAATCTCCCCCGATACCTGGTGCTGCCCATGCCCATCCGTTATCCCACCCAGAAACGTAGCCACAATCACCTGCGGCCGCGTCTTGCGCACCGCAAGCACCGCGTCATATAGAACCCGCTCATGCCCCCAGCTTTCAAAGGCCTCTTCCTGCGTCTTTGAAAATCCAAAGTCCGCCTCCGTCCCCCAAAGCTGATCCACCCCATACGCCTCATCCGCGCGCAACAACTCATTCGTCCGGATCAATCCCAGCGCGTCATAGCTCTGCGCAGACATCGCATTCTGCCCGCCCTCGCCCCGCGTCAGCGTCAACAAAGTCGCCCGCGCACCCATACCGCGCGTCAAGTAGGTCAGCAGCCCGCCATCCTCATCGTCCGGGTGCGCCACAATATAAAGCACCCGCGCCGTCGTCCCCAGCCGCTTCAGACTCTGTTCCAGGTCCGCCTGCCCGCGATCCTCCGGCAAAGGCAACGCGTACGCCGACGGCTCCGGCAGCCGCACCGCCGCGAGTTCCTTCGTCAGGTCGCCCTGCTGTGCACTAACCATCGCAGGGCTAATGCCCACGCTCATTACGGCCGCCAGGGCCACGCCAACTGCTGCTTTTTCAATTCGTATGGGAAGGGACATATTCTCCGTCAGTGTACAATCCGGGGAGCATATTGCCCTCATGAATCTCACCCCCTCCACCTCCGGTGCCACCCTCGAACGACGCATCGGACTCCGCTCCGCCGTCCTCTTCAACATGCTCGAGATGATCGGCGTCGGCCCCTTCATCACCCTGCCACTCGTCATCGCCGCCGCTGGCTTCAAACTCTCCGTCTGGGCCTGGCTCCTCGGCGCGGCCATCGCCGTCGCCGACGGACTCGTATGGGCCGAACTCGGCGCTGCCTTCCCTCGTGCCGGTGGCTCCTACGCCTTCCTCCGAGAAATCTACGGCCCCGACCGCGCCGGAAACT
>CAIRBY010001028.1 GCA_903876865.1 uncultured Acidobacteriia bacterium | reverse complement strand
GAATCCTCTGTTTCGGTCAAAACACTAGCGGCCTCGCAGCCTGATCTTCGAGACGTGTTTCTCTGTCACGCTTGGGATGACAGGCAGGGTTCCGCCAAAGAACTGCATGATCTGCTCGAAGCACGCGGTGTCCGCGTGTGGTTCAGCGAGAAGGACCTTGGCCTCGGGGTGCCGATGATGCGGGCGATCGACAAGGGCTTGGTGAATTCGCGCGTTGGTATCGTTTTGGTGACCCCGGCTATGTTGCGACGCCTCCCAGCCGAAGGCATAGCAGACAAAGAGCTTTCGGCGCTCCTCCGGCGTGAGCGGCTCGTCCCGGTTGTTCACGGAACGACCTATGAAGAGCTTGAGCAGGTTAGCCTCCTGCTAGCCTCCCGAGCCGGACTGAGCACTGCCGAAGAGTCGATGGCGGAAGTCGCAGCCAAAATCGCCGAACTGGTCTCTACTTAGTCGCGCCGGGGTTCAAGCCGGAGGCTGAGCGGTGATTTCGGGGTATCCCGCAGGTTTTCTGCGGCGACTTGGTTTCCTCCTGCACTTGGCCGAATTCGAAAGCAAGTGTCTGCTTTTGCGGACTCCATCTCCGAGCCTTAATGCCCGATTAGGGCGCAGAGCGGTCGCTAAAGTAAGGATGGTAGCCCTTGGTGACCTCGCTCGACAGCCTTATTTGGCTGCGAATCGTCCGACCATCGACCACCTCATACGTACCCGATCGTCAGGAGGTAGCGGGATGGTTGGCAACGACGTTGGCCAGCAACTAAATCTGCCCGGCCATTGATCACAATGACCCGATGTTGCGCGCAACCAAGGGCTTCCCTGGCGCGGCCAGTGTGGTACCTTGCGGCAAGACCAACCGCCTGCGGTACGGGCATCGCGACCAATAGAACCACAAAAATGGCGAGCATCTGACGGCCATGGACAAGCGCACTCTATCAGAACGCGATATCTGCACGAAGTTCATTACCCCCGCATTGAGGCAGGCGGGATGGGATGAGATGACACAAATTCGTGAGGAGGTCGGGTTCACCAAAGGCCGGATCATCGTTCGTGGAAAATTGGTCAGCCGTGGCAAGGGCAAACGGGCCGATTACGTTCTCTATTACAAGCCGAACATCCCGCTGGCGCTGATCGAAGCCAAGGATAACACCCACTGCGTTGGGGATGGGATGCAGCAGGGCCTCGAATACGCCGAGACGCTGGGTATTCCCTTCGTTTTCTCGTCGAACGGTGACGGCTTCGTATTTCATGATCGCACTGGCGCCAGCGCCGTTGCCGAAACAGATATCGCCCTCAACGCCTTTCCGTCCCCGGCTGACCTGTGGGCACGCTACCGCGCCTGGAAAGGACTGACACCAGAGGCCGAGCGACTGGTCCTTCAGGATTATTACGACGACGGCAGCGGAAAATCGCCGCGCTACTATCAAGTCAACGCCGTCAACTCGACGATTGAGACCATTGCGAAGGGTGTTGACCGGATACTGCTCGTGATGGCGACCGGCACCGGCAAAACCTACACAGCGTTCCAAATCATCTGGCGGCTTTGGAAGGCCGGGCGGAAGAAACGCATTCTGTTTCTGGCCGACCGCAACATTTTGATCGACCAGACGATGGTGAACGACTTCCGTCCGTTTGGCCCAGCGATGGCGAAACTCTCGACGAAATCGAAGACCATCGAGCGGAGCGACGGCACCACCACGGATTTGGCCG
>CAIRBY010001027.1 GCA_903876865.1 uncultured Acidobacteriia bacterium | reverse complement strand
CGGTCTGAAGCTGAGGCTCCAGAAGCACCCAATGCCCGTGCTCATCGTCGACCACATCGACCGCCAGCCCACTGAGAACTGAGGGAGGACGCGGGTTGCGGATCGAGAGACTGTCTTCGCTTGGGAGCAGAGCCACCCGGGAATTCCACGTCGAGATTCAGCGCGACATGGCGAGAGCCTGGTGCATGAAGCCGTGGCGGCGGTCCGGTGGAATCCTGCCCATCGATACCGTCTCGTGTCAGTGTTCGGATTCGAATATCTCCAGGGGGCCCAGCTACTCCTTGGCCTTGCGGCCCATCCGCTCGGAGGACGGCCGGCTGGAAGAAAGGAAGGAGCGGGTAAGAGCGCGCCCAATTACTTCTGGCCGTAATAGGCGTTGGGGCCGTGTTTGCGGAAGTGGTGTTTATCGCGCAGGGCTTCGGGGATGGGCTGGGCCATGGGGTTGATGGTGACGGTCTGCCAGGCCATGGCTGCGATCTCTTCGACGATGGCGGCGGTGAGGGCGGCGGCGGTGACGGTCTTGCCCCAGCAGAAGGGGGCGTGGCCGGTGACAAGGCAGGCGGGGCAGCCGAGGGGATCGACGCCATACATGCGCTTGACGATCGCGGCTCCGGTATTGGCTTCGTAATCGGTCTCGATGGCAAGGCGGGTGAGGGGCGCGGTGATGGGAATGGGGCCGTGGAAGTAATCGGCGTGGGTGGTGCCGAAGCAGGGGATCTCGCGATTGGCCTGTGCCCACGCGGTGGCGTGGCGCGAGTGGGTGTGGACCACGCCGCCGATTTCGGGGAAGGCGCGGTAGAGCGCCACGTGCGTGGCGAGATCGGAAGATGGTTTAAGCTTGCCTTCGACGAGTTTGCCGTTGAGGTCCGTCACCACCATATCGGCGGGGGTCATTTTGTCATAGGGCACGCCGCTCGGTTTGATGACGCAGAGGCCGTGTTCGCGCGAGACGCCGCTGGCGTTGCCGAAGGTGAAGACGACGAGTCCGCGGCGGACGAGTTCGAGGTTGGCTTCGAGAACTTCAGCTCGCAGTGCTTCCAGCATGGCTTCCTCCCTGGACTTGAGCGGCGATGCGGCGCAGTTCGGGGAGCACCGCGCCGATCGCAACCGGCGCGGCTCCGCGTTCCCCGAAGCCGAAATAGAGCTGGCGATAGAGGCCGTATAGCAGTTGGCTGGTGGCAGATTGCGCGGGTTCCGGGGCGATGGTGCGGAACTTCGGACAGAGCTGATCTTGCGCGGCTTCGATGGTGGGGAAGGCTCCGGCGGCCATGAAGGCGAAGATGGCGGAGCCGAGGCTGGTGACATCGCCATCGGGGACGAGGATGGGCTTGCCCATCACGTTGGCATAGACCTGGTTGAGGACTTCGTTCTTCTGCGGAATGCCGCCGCCATTGATGATGCGACGGACGGGGACGCCGTGTTCCTCCATGCGTTCGAGGATGACGCGGGTGTGGAAGGCGGTTCCTTCGATGGCGGCGAAGAGTTCATCCTGCGCGGTGGTGGTGAGGCGCCAGCCGAGGGTGATGCCGCTGAGTTCGGGATTGACGAGGACGGTGCGATCGCCGTTATCCCAGGTGAGGCGGAGGAGTCCGGTTTCTCCGGCGCGATATTTGTCGAGGCCCTGGGAGAGGGCGGCGGCGGTGGTTCCGGCGCGGCGGGAGATGGCTTCGAAGATATCGCCGGTGGCGGAGAGTCCGGCCTCGATGCCGGTGAAGGCAGGGTGGATGGAACCGGGGACGACGCCGCAGACGCCGGGTATCAGCGCGGCCCGATCGCTGATGGCCATGATGCAGGTGGAGGTGCCGACGACGTTGACCACGTCACCCATGCGGACACCTGCGCCGATGGCGTCCCAATGGGCGTCGAAAGCGCCGACGGGGATGGGGATGCCGGGGCGGAGGCCGAGGCGCTCGGCCCATGCCGGGCTGAGAAGTCCGGCGATCTGATCGCTGGTGGCGTAGCGTCCGCCGAGTTGGGCACGCACGCCGGTCAGCGTGGGATCGAGCGAAGTGAGGAAGGCGTCGCCGGGCAGGCCGCCGAGCGATTGGTTCCACATCCACTTGTGGCCCATGGCGCAGACGCTGCGGGGGACCTGAGTGACATCGGTGATGCCGCAGAGGACGGCGGCGACCATGTCGCAGTGTTCGAGGGCGGTGGCGAAGCGGGCGCGCTGGGCGGGGTTGTGGCGGAGCCAGTGGAGCAGTTTGGCGAAGCCCCACTCGCTGGAGTAGATGCCGCCGCACCACTCGATGGCGGGCAGGGTTTGGGCGTGGGCGGCGGCGGTGATTTCGGCGGCCTCCTGCCAGGCGCGGTGGTCGCACCAGAGGTAGTAATCGTCGAGGGGGTTGAGTTGGGCATCGACGGGGACGACGCTGCTGCCGGTGGTATCGAGGGCGATGGCTTCGACGGCGTGGCCATCGACACCGGCGCTCGCGATGGCGCGTTGGGTGGCGAGCACGAGGGCCGACATGTGGTCGGCGTGGCTCTGAGTGGCGTGGTCGGGGTCTTCCTTTTTGCGATGCAGGGGATATTCGGCGCTGCCCGCGCCGAGACGGCCGCGAGCAGAATCGAAGAGGGAAACACGAACGCTCAGGGTGCCGAAATCCACTCCAGCTACGATGCTCATGGGGGTTCCTAACGCCTATTCGTGATAGGCGACGTTCCAGCCGAGGTAGTGATCGGTGGCTTCCTGCACGGCGCTCGCGACGGTGGACATGTTGGCGGCCACGTGGTGTTCGAAGCCGTTCTCGCAGATGAAGCGGAGTAGCGTCTGGAGATTGGGGATCTTGACCACGCCCGCGCCGCCGAAGGTGGTGAGCGGATCGTCGGTGAATTCGCCCTGGCCGACGTAGCCATCGATGGTGCCTTCGAGATCGTTGGTGGAGAAGCGGGCGAAGCTCATGGGGCTGGCTTTGACGAGGCCTTCGCAGGTGCCGTAGGTGTTCTCGCGGCCGACGGTGCCGGCGATGATCTGCTGGAAGTCCATCTTCACGGATTTGAAGAAGTGCTTGGGGAGGTTGCTGCAGTGGAAGCAGACGGCCTTATCGGGATCGTCGCCATAGTTGTTGTTCCAATCGAGCAGGGCGGAGGGAGTGCCGCTGGCGAGTTGGAGGGCGTGCATGCCGACGACGCCGCAGATATCGACTTCGCAGGCGGAGGACATGAGGTTCTCGCTCATCATGCTCATGATGGTGCAGGGGACGACGCCGAAGAATTCTTCGAGCGAGGTCCAGCACTGAATGGCGCTGATGGAGACCTGGGTCTGCTCCATCCACTGATCGATGACGGTGCCGAGTTTAGCCATCTTCAGTAGGGCGTCCATGGGCACTGAGTCGGTGGAGACGTACTTCTGAATCGCGGAGAGCTTGTTCTGGGCCTCGGCATCTTTCATGCGGTTGACGCGGCCGAGGATCTCGGAGAGATCGATGGGTTCGACGGAGATGCCGCTGGCTTCGAGGAGTTTTTCGCTATAGCGGACGGTGTTGAAGGCGGAGGGGCGCGCGCCGATGGCGCCGATGCGGATGCGGCGGAGGCCCTGGACGACGCGGCATACGGCGGCGAACCAGTTGAGATCCTGGGCGAAGATGTCGGAGCCGGGGGCTTCGGTGTGGAGGGTGGTGAGCGAGTAGGGGATGCCGTACTGCTTGAGGTTATTGCAAGCGCTCATTTTGCCGCAGAAGCTATCGCGGCGGTCTGCGATGGTCATGAGGCCGGGCGTATCGGGCGTGGCCTGCACGAGGACGGGGACATCGAGATTGGCGAGGCGGAGGGTATCTGCAATGGCGCGCTCGTCGCCGAAGTTGGGGAGGGTGACGATGATGCCATCGATCTGATCGCGGTGCTTCTTGAAGAGATCGGCGCAGAGGGCGGCTTCCTGGCGGCTTTCGATGGCGCCCCAGCGGGCTTCTTCGGGGCCGACGGCGACGACGCCATAGCCGGCCTTTTCGATGGCGGCGATCATTTCACTGCGGCCGCTTTGGGCGAGGTGGCCGGGGAAGAATCCGCGGTTCCCGACGATCATTCCGAACGTAACTTTTCTCATGACGTGAAGACCTCTCGATTACCAGAAGATGATATTGAGTGCGATGAATACGGCGCCCACCACGCACGCCCAGAATGCGGGCCGCTGGTAGATGGGCAGGTGGCCTTCCGAGGGAATCTCGGTGCAGCCGTAGACCAGATTTTTCAACTGCGCTTCCGGCATCGGTTCAGTGAGGTAACTGACAATCACGGTGACGATGACGCAGACGAGGAAGCTCCAGAGGGCGCGGAACATGTTCTCCGCCATATCCTTCGCGTGGGGCGACATGGCGACGTAGCGGAGGGCGGTGGGATCGAGTTTGACCCAGGCCCACATGCCGATGGAGGAGACGGTGCCGGAGGCGAGCCCCCAGAATCCGCCGGCGGGTGATGCG
>CAIRBY010001026.1 GCA_903876865.1 uncultured Acidobacteriia bacterium | reverse complement strand
CTCCCGCCCCATTACGGTCCGCCGCGCGCCGGAGACGTGCGCGATTCGCAGGCCGATACCACGCGCGCCATCCGCGATCTCGGCCACTCGCCCCGCTTCAGTTTCGAAGAGGGCATGCGCCTCACGCTCGAGTGGTACCGTAACAACCGGTGAGCGGCCCCATCGAATTCGCGCTCGGCCTGATCGGCATCGGCAAGCCGTGGGGCTACGTCCTTTCCGAAGTGCCCGGAGACCAGCAGGTCCGGGAACTGCTGGAGCGCGCCTACTCGCTCGGCGTGCGCTACTTCGATACCGCGCCCTCCTACGGCGTCAGCGAGGCGCGCCTCTCCGCCTTCCTCGCTTCACTCACCGCCGCCCAGCGCCGCACGCTCCGCATCGCCACCAAGTTCGGCGAGCACTGGGACGCGGAGAAGTCCGAACCCTTCGTCGATCACAGCTACGCTGCGCTCGCGCGCAGTCTGGACGAAAGCCTCGCGCGCCTGGGCCGCATCGACATTCTGCAACTGCACAAGACCACCCCCGATGTGCTGCGCTCCCCGGCGCTGGCGCGCGCCTGGGAATATGCGCGGAAGTGCGGCATCCCCGTAATCGGCGCCAGCGTCAGCGATCTGGAATCGGCCGCGATTGCGCTCAGCGAGGCGGGCTACGGCATTCTGCAACTGCCGTACAACCGCGCACAAACGACTTTCGGCGAGGTGATCGAGTACGCTGCCGGGAAGGATTGCGCGGTCGCCGTCAACCGCCCGTTCGGCATGGGCCGGATGCTCTACGAGAATCGTGAGATCACCAAGGTGGAGGCCTTCCGCTTCATCCTGGCCAAAGGCTTCCGCGGCGCCATCCTCAGCGGCACCAAATCTCCCGAACATCTGGAAGCAAACTGGCGCGCCTTCCAGGAAGCCTCCGCCCCACCCGCCTGAATCGCCTGAACGTACGCCGAATCGTGTGGGGCAGCCTGCAGCGCGCAACTTCGATCGGGAACCCAGAGACCCCCCGTGTCTTCGCACCGGCTGGCCTCGAACATCTGCCGCTCGTCGCTCCCTTGCGGTCGCGGCTCTGCAGCGCAACTCCCTTCAATCACCCGCCCCCGCGCGCCAAAGGTAGGGCAGGCGTTTCCGCCTGCCAACTCCGTGGGGCGGACGCCCTCGTCCCGCCGTTACTTCGAAGCATCAACTGTCACCGACGATCGAGAGTCCGGCGAGGGCGCCGTCCGCAGTGCCCCACTGCACGCCTGGACACTCAGTGAAACGGCGTTGGCAGGCGGAAACGCCTGCCCTACTGCTTCACGCGCAATGTTCGCCGATGACCTGCGCCAGCGCGCGCTTCAGCATCGCGGGCGTGTAGGGCTTTTGCAGAAAATCGGCCGCGCCGCGTCCGTGGAACTTGCCCAGCGCCTCGTCTTCGCGGAAGCCGCTGGAGAGAATCACCGGCACCTCGGCGCTGAGGGCGCGGATCCGTTCCAGCGTCTCCAGTCCGCCCATCTTGGGCATCGTCACATCCAGCAGAACGGCGTCGAACGTCTCCGGCGCGGCCGCGAAGCGCTCCACGGCGCTCGCGCCGCCTTCCGCCAGTTCCACCGTGTATCCCGACCGCTCCAGCGTGAGCCGCACCATCTGGCGCAGCATCTCCTCATCGTCCACCACCAGTACCCTTCCCGAGCCGCGCG
>CAIRBY010001025.1 GCA_903876865.1 uncultured Acidobacteriia bacterium | reverse complement strand
CGATCCAGGGCTGCTCGGTCCCAGACAGTTCTCTAACACCGCGCAGATCACGGTGACGGCTCCCGATGCCGGCAGTGGCGCGCCCGAGCCTGGTACATGGGTGCTCTTCTTGACCGCCGCGCCTCTGATCGTACTGGGACGCCGGCGGACGCGCCGCGCGTAGGCGGTGAAAGGGCTGCAGGTGGATTCAGCCGGGATCGCTGCGTACGGTCGCGCCATATCGAATCCACCTGCCGCCGCAAAGCTACCGCCACGAAGAACGGCGGGGAGGGCCTGCTCTGGTACAATCCGGGAGTAGATGAACCCTCAGGACGTCGACATTACCCTAATCCTGAAAGGGTGGGACAGCAATCGCAACTCCGCGATGGAGACGCTGACCCCGATCGTCTACGGGGAACTGCGCAAGATCGCCGCGGCCTACCTTAGGCGGCAGCGTCCCGATCACACACTCCAACCCACCGCACTGATCCACGAAGCCTATCTCCGCCTGGTGCGCCAGGAGACGGCCAGCATTCAGGATCGAACCCATTTCTTCGCCCTCGCCGCACGTATGATGCGGCAGATTCTGGTGGACGGCGCGCGCGCCAACCGCGCCGAGAAGCGCTCCCCCGGACACAAAGTGCCGCTCGAGGACTGGATCGAGATCGGCGTCAAAGACCAGGCGATGGAACTGCTCGCCGTGCACGAGGCGCTGGAGAAACTGCGGAACCACAACGAACGAATGGCACAGGCCGTGGAACTGCGCTATTTCGGCGGTCTGCAATTGGAAGAGATCGGGACCACGCTTTCCGTCTCCCCTGCCACCGTGAAACGCGACCTTGCCTTTGGCGAGGCCTGGCTGCGGCGGGCGCTCGCCGGGGCGTGACAGAGCCTGGGTTTCCGGGCCTCCGGCGCAAACAACTGTGATACGCTACTTCCAATCTAGGAGGCTGGAATGGAAATGTTGTCTGTGCGCCACTCAAAAAGAGTCGTCTTCTTCGCGGTCGTCTCATTGCTTGCCGCGGCCCTGCTCCTGCCTGCAGCCGCGCAACAGAAGGGATCGTCCGGCTCCAAACACACGCTGTTCGAACTTCGCGGGCCCGGCTTGAAAGCTCCGCTGGTGGGGTTCTTTTACTCCGCCGACGAAGAGGAGTTCTTCAGCATTGTCCGGGACGGGAAAACGACCCGCATCCCGTTCACCCAGATCAAGCGGATGCGGTTGACTCCCGGGGAGGACCGGTTCTCGCGCGTGACGGTGGAGCGGACGGACGGAACTACCATCGGCGGCAGCTTTGCCAACCTGACGCTGCTGTTCATCGACCCCCGGAAGAACCAGCCGATCGAGCTGCCGTTGAGCG
The DNA here is from genome assembly GCA_903876865.1 of uncultured Acidobacteriia bacterium. Taxonomy (GTDB): domain Bacteria; phylum Acidobacteriota; class Terriglobia; order Bryobacterales; family Bryobacteraceae; genus Solibacter. Next base: position 6,542 of record CAIRBY010001025.1, on the reverse strand, counting down.
CACCTGACGACTCGCTCGCCGATTTCGGGAATCGGACGATGGTGAATTGCGCTTTGGGAACGTTCACAAGGAAACAGTAGGCGGGCCACGTCAGCTTGGCGGGGCACTCAGGTTCCGGGTTCGGGATGAAACGGAATGGCGGCGGGATGCGGGCCGGTTGGCTCGGGGCTCGCCATCTGCAGATTCTCCACGATGGGGTCCTGTCCGCTGCGCACGACGACGGCTTCGCAGGGCTCATCGGGCAGCGCGTTGATCTCCTGGTGCGGCACGTAGGGCGGGACATAGATGAAATCTCCCGGCCCTGCCTCGCCGGTGAATTCCAACCGATCTCCCCAGCGCATGCGAGCGCGGCCGCGAATAATGTAGAGCACGGTTTCCAGGTCGCCGTGATGATGGGGTCCTGTTTTGGCGTTAGGCTGCACCACCACAGTGCCGGCCCAGAGTTTGCTCGCGCCGGTGCGCGCATGGGTAATCGCCGCGGCCCTGGTCATACCGGGCGTTTGCGGGGTATTGGGGTCGAGGCCACCGGCCGGAATAATCTTGACGCCGTGGAGTTGCCAATCCATCAGCTACCCATCATAACGGGTTAGTGCGAGGGATCGAGTTCCGGCGGACATTCCCACGGCCGGCGCTGTGCCCGCGCGGCGTATGCGAATTGAGCGATGGCGGAGAGCAGCAGGTGGCGGCTCACCGGCTTGGCGATGTAATCGTTCATGCCGGCGCGGATGCAGCGCTCGCGATCTTCGGCGAAGGCATTCGCAGTGACGCCGATGATCGGAACCAGCGCCGCATCGCCGGGCAGGGAACGGATCTCGGAGGTGGCTTCATAGCCATCCAGTTCGGGCATCTGGCAATCCATCAGGACGAGGTCGAAGGGCGCGGCGCAGTGGCGCTCGACCGCGACGCGCCCGTTTTCGGCAATCTCCACCAGGGCCCCGGCCTGCGAGACCATCTTGCCGATCACCTTCTGATTGATGACGTTGTCTTCCACCACCAGGACGCGAAAGTCCGCGGGCAAGCTGGGCAGGGGAAAGGCAACTGCGGGAGCGCCTGCAGGGATGCGCTGCAGCAGCCCGACCGGCAGTTCGAAATGGAAGGTCGAACCCTGCCCCAGCGTGCTCTCCGCCCAGAGACGCCCGCCCATCAACTCGGCGAGGCTGCGGGAAATCGCCAGACCCAATCCGCTGCCGCCGAACTTGCGCGTGGTGGAGGAATCCACCTGGTGAAACTCCTGGAACAGGCTCGCCTGCTGGCGCGGCGAGAGGCCGATGCCCGTATCGGAGACCTGGAAATGGAGCCAGTCCGCGGCGGGCGCCTCCACGGTGAGACGCACTTCACCCTCGGTAGTGAATTTGACGGCGTTACTCAGCAGGTTCGCGACAACCTGACGGATCCGCACCGAATCACCCGTTACCTGCTTGGGCAGCTCCGCAGGCATGCGCAGCGCGAAGCGGAGTCTCCTGCCCTCGGCGAGGGCGGCCGCCGGCGCGGCCACTTCCCGAATCAGGCGCGGGAGATCAAAGGGCACGTCCTCTAAAGTGAGTTTGCCGGAGGAGACCTTCGCCATATCGAGAACGTCATTGACGATGGCTAGTAGATGATTGCCGCTGTGACCGATATCATCCAGCACTTCGCGCTGCTCCCGGGTGAGGGAGAGATCGTTCAGTACCTGAGCAAGCCCCATGATGCCGTTGAGCGGCGTGCGGATCTCGTGACTCATATTGGCGAGAAAGCGCATCTTCGCGGAGGAGGCCTTTTCGGCCGCGTCGCGTGCCTGCCGTAAATCCCAGCTCTGCGCCTCCAACGCAGCCTGCGCCAGGAACATCTCCCGGATGTGCGCACTGTTCATGCGGATCAATTGCGCCATCGCCACCGCGTGGAAGAGAATGAAAGCGACCAACAGCCAGCCGTATCGCGGCAATGCGTAAAGGGACCAGATATACACGGTCAGCACCTGGGCGCAGACGTTGAACTGAGCGACGCGGGGAAAAGGCGCAAGCAGGCTGGCGCTGACACTGGAAACACCAGCCACGCCGACTACCAGCAGAAACTCCGGAATCACCTGTCCGTTCACAACCCACATCGCCAGGGTCACGAACGCCCCGAAGAGCAGGCTCTGCAGGCTCACAAGCTGGATTAGCCGGTCGCCATCCCGGTGGATGCGGGCGCCGGCGATCACGCTCCGGGCCAATAAGGTGCGCCAGATCCCAAGAGCGGTAAGCGTACCGGAGAGGACGAATGCAACTCCACGGATTCCGTGCTGCAGGTTGAGCGTGAAGAGGAAGGCGAACAACCCGTAAGACACACCGCTCCATCGCAACCGGTGCGCCAACTCCCTCAACAGGCGGAGACGCAGTTCCACACTTTGATGCTCGGCGTCAGACACTCTCTAGGCTTATCGGCAGAATTCGCGGTACGGTGAGCAGTGCAGTGAAGCGTTACGGTGACGGCGGTAACTTGAGCTTCGAGCCGCCTTTGGATACCATGGCCGCACCATGAGGCTCTCCCTGCTGGTACTGTTTGCAGTCATCGGATGCCAGCTTGCGGAAGCGGCTACGATTCGCGGCGTGGTGAAGGACCCCTCCGGCGCGGCGGTCGGCGGCGCGGGCATCGAACTGCGGGAGGTTCCAGGCACCGGACCCGCCAAGAGCGCGCGGGCAGATGGCGCCGGCGCATTTCAATTCACCAATCTCGCGGGCACCCATTACCGGTTGCGGGTCACGCAGGCCGGCTTCCAACTCCACGAGCGCGATGTCACGCTGGAAGGCGGCAAGGACGAGGCGGTGGAGATCGTGCTCGCCCTCGCAGCGGCGCGCGATTCCATCAACGTCTCCGGCGCACGGCGGCAGGGCGTGGACGTAATCTATCGCGGCTTGCGCGGGGCAGAGTTGGAAGATACCTACACGGTATCGAACCTCACCCTGCGACGCGACCGGGGCGTGCTCACGCTGAAACAGGGCTCGCTCGGCTTCACTCCGGCAGTTGGCGGGCGCGACACGGTGGCCGTGTTTCGCGGCGAAGGCGAGTTCGCCTTCGATCCCGTGCTGGGCGTGGAGAAGGCGCACCTCAAGAACCTCACCGGGCAGGACACGGTGCACGAGACCTTCGACCGCGCGGTCTTCTGCTTCACCGACAAAACCGGTAAGGAACTCCGCGGAAAGGCGGCGAAACAGGCTGCGGACACGAAATTGACGGACGCTCTCCACGAGTTCCGCAAACGGGTTCGGGGCAACATGGAAAGTGTTCGCTCCCTGACGCAGGCGCTGGCCGCGGAAGCGGCGGGAAACCTGGAGGCGGACCTGCTGGCCGATCTCTACCATGCGAAGGGCGGCGGCTCCTTCACGGCGTTTCTGAGCGGGCACAAGCGTTCCGACCTGCGCTTCGCAGTGAAGCCCCGGGGCGTGTTTCCGGACCTGGCGGCAGAGGAGGTCGGCATCATCAACGTGGATCCGGGCGGAGAACAGGAGGGCATCTGGCATCTCTCCCATCTGGAAACGGAGTTTGCGGGCCACACGGCAAACAGCTCCGAGGATAACCGGGTGGTGGAGGGCACGTCATACCGGATTGAAACTGTGATTGGCAGGAACGATCATCTGGCCGCGACGGCCGCAATCCAGATCCGCGGAATCAGCGAGGGGGAGCGGGTGATCCGCTTCGACTTGCTGCCGACGCTGCGGGTGACGCGGGTGAGCAGCGAGGGGCAGGATCTGCCTTTCATTCAAGAAGGCAGCCGTCGCGATGGCAGCTTCTACGCGATTCTGGCGCAGTCGCTGAAGAAGGGTTCCGAGCAGGAGATCCTGGTGGAATACCAGGGGGATAAGGTGGTGGTCAACGCTGGTGGCGGCAATTTCAGCGTGGGCGCGCGCACCAGTTGGTATCCCAGCCTGAATGCCTTTCACGATCACACGCGCTTCCACCTGACCTTCAAGGTACCCCGGCAGTACACGCTGATCAGCGTGGGCAAGCTGCTGAAGCAGTGGACGGAGCAGGATTTCGCCTGCACCGAGTGGGATAGCGCGGTGCCGGTTCCGGTGGCCGGCTTCAACTATGGCGACTTCAAGAAGCGCGTGGTCACGGATACGACGCTGAACAACTTCGGCATCGAAGGGTATGCGGTAAGCGCGCTGCCGGACAGCTTGAAGCAGGCGGAATCGATCGGCGGCATGAGCCCCTCGCGGCTCAATGAGAACGTAATGGTGGAAGCGCAGAACGCGATGCGCATCTACGACCAGTGGTATGGCCGGAGCGAATTCAGCCGGATCGCGATCACTCAGCAGCCGCAGATGAGCTTCGGGCAATCCTGGCCGACTCTGGTGTATATGCCGATCCTGGCTTACTTCGATTCGACGCAACGCTGGCAGATGGGATTGAACTCTTCCCGGATGGCCGAGTTTGTGGACGAGGTCACGGCGCACGAAGTCTCGCACCAGTGGTGGGGCCACATGGTGGGCTGGTCGAGCTATCACGATCAGTGGCTGAGCGAGGGCTTTGCCTACTTCTCCGCCGGCGTGTATTTGCAACTGACGGAGAAGAATCCGGAGAAGTATCTGGCCTACTGGGATCACGCGCACAAACTGCTGACGGACAAAAATGCCTACGGCCAGCGGCCGAACGATGCCGGTCCGGTGTGGCTCGGCCTGCGCCTGGGGAGCTTCAAAAACCCGGGCGGGTACAACTCCGTGGTGTACCGCAAGGGCGGCTACGTTCTGCACATGCTGCGCTCGCTGATGTGGAGCGCGAAGGAGGGCGACCAGGCCTTCAAGAACATGATGCAGGAGTTCGTGAAGACCTTCACCAACCGCAACGCCTCCACGGAAGACTTCATGCAGGTGGCGGCCAAGCATATGACGCCGGCGATGGATGTGGAGGGCAACCACCGGCTCGACTGGTTCTTCCGCGAATGGGTCTACGGAACGGCGATCCCGAGATACCAGTTCGACTCCACCGTGAGCCCTTCGCCGGACGGCAAGTTCCTGTTGAAGGCAACCCTGACTCAGAGCGAAGTGCCGGCAGACTTCACCATGCTGGTTCCTCTCTACGCCGATTTCGACGGACAGATTGCGCGGCTCGGAGTGGTGCGGATGACAGGCAACTCGGCGAACGATAAGATTCAGGTGCTGCTGCCGAAGAAGCCGCGCAAGGTCATGATCAACGCCTTTCACGACGTGCTGGAGATGTAGGTTGGAGCCGCTTGCCGCCGCGCACGGTCTGCTAGCATGAGGCTCAATGACGGGCATACGGATTCACGGTGACGGAGTAGCGGCGCGCTGCTGCGCGCATCTGCTGGCTCAGGCAGGTCTTGCGGTGAGCTTCGAAGCCACGGCGCGGCCGCGCTTGCCCGTAATTCTACTCAGCCAACTGGCACAGCAATTGATCCGCGATATCTTCGGTCCGCAGGCGCGCTTTGACGATGCACCGCGCGTTTGCAGGCGCATCGTGGCGTGGGGCGCGAATGCGGCTCCGGTGGAACTCGCGCACGAAGCGGTGGTGGTCTCCGAGGAGATCCTGCTGGAGCGGCTCGGCCTCTCGCTGCCTGAGCCCGCTGCGGTCGAAGCGGCGGAGTGGAGCGTCTGCTCGGCGCGGCCGCTCCCCGGCAGCGTCACGGAGCATCGCTTCGGTTCCCGGATGGCCTCCACCATGTCCGTGGAGTTGCAGCGGGGAGCCGAAGCGGAGGCCTGCTGGATCGAGTCGCTCTCCGAGGGCTGGCTGTTCCTGATCACGAGCGCGCCCGGCGCGGGCTGGCTGGTCGCGGTGGGTACGGAGGCGGACGAGTTGCTGGCGGAGAGCCGCCTGATCGCGCCCCGGATTGCCGCGCGGATGCCCGCGTCCGGCCGCTTCGAGAGCGCGGCACGCATGGTCTCCCCCATCTGCGCACCCGGTTGGCTGGCCTGCGGCAGCGCGGCGATGGGCTTCGACCCGATCAGTGGCGATGGCACGGCGCAGGCGGTGCGGGAGGCGATTCTCGCCTCGGCGGTGCTCGTCTCGGTGGGGCGGGGTGGCGATTGCGGCGAACTGCTGGCGCACTACCAGGCGCGGCTCACGGCCGGATTTCAGCGACATCTGGCGCACTGCCTCAAATACTATGCATCCGGCTGCGAGGGCGGGTGGTGGCGGCGGGAAGTGGCGGCGACGGAGCGAGGACTGGAATGGTGCGAGGCCCAACTGCGGGGTCACGGCCCCTTCCGCTATCAACTGAACGGGCTGGAATTGCAACCCGCGGGCTGAACAGGCCGATTGATGCTTTCCAGATTCATTCGTTGCATGCCCGGGAGCGGTTTGCAGATGTTATGATCGCTACCTCGGGCTCCCCTGCTATGCCAACCGAAGGTACAATCGCGAACTGGCAGACCTATCGCCGGCTGTGGGTATTCATTCGCCCCTATGCCAGCGGCTTGACGCTAGTGATTGCGGTGAGCCTGTGCGCGACCGTACTCACACTATTTCAACCCTACATCTCTAAGATGCTGATCGACCGCGCGCTGTTGCGCGGCGATATGAAGGCGCTGTGCTGGATCGCGGGCGCGATGCTCGTAACGAGCGTG
>CAIRBY010001024.1 GCA_903876865.1 uncultured Acidobacteriia bacterium | reverse complement strand
GGCAGGCCATAAACCACGGCAGCGCGTTGTGGCTCAGGTAGTAGAGATACCCGAAGCCGGTGGAGATGGACGCGAACATGAGCGAGAAGTAGCAGGCGAGCGCGCCGCGGCGCCCCAGTTTTTCGGCCAGCACGGGCAGCGCGAGGCATCCCAGAATGGTCCCGATGGAGAGGAGCATGGTGGCCCAGGAGGCCATGCGGGCGCCATCGGCAGGCGCCATGCCATCATGCGCGGCGAGCGCCTGCACGGAGGAGGGCACGTAGGCCGAGCCGGCCCAGAGGCCGACCATGGATATTAGCAGGAGCGCGGTGTTGGTGAGGGTGCGGCGGCGGTACTCGCTGCCGAAGAGGGCGAAGAAGGCCTGACGGGCGGTCCAGCGATTTTGCGGATCGGCGCTGCGATGCTGCCAGCGCGAAGATTCGCGTACGCCGTAACGGATGAAGGCGACCAGAATCGCGGGCGTGCCACCCACGGCGAAGACGGCGCGCCAGCCATAGTGCGCGCCCACGGTGTAATTCACGATCGCGGCGAGAAAGGTGCCGAAGTAGTAGCCGGTATGCATCCACGCGGCGCCCTGCTTGCGGCGGGATTCGGGCCACTCTTCGGCCACGAAGACGCCGCCGATGGTCCATTCCCCGCCGATGCCGGCTCCGGCGATGAGGCGGCAGGCGGCGAGTTGCCAGACGGTAGCGGCGGCGCAGCCCAGGAACGTGAACAGCGAGTAACAGAGGATGGTGAAGACCAGCGTGCGCACGCGCCCGAAGCGGTCCGCCACCGGGCCCCAGAGGAAGGCGAAGCCCCAGCCCACCAGGAAGAGGGCGAAGAGCACGCCGCCGTAGTAGCCGATGTTGGCCTGCGTGGCGGCGATGCCGGAGCGCGGCAGCAGTTCTTTGAGCGCGGGCACCAGGACGAGGGCGTAGAGGAAGGAATCCATGCCGTCCAGCGCCCAGCCCGCCCAGGCGGCCCAGAAGCCGCGGATCTGGTTGGTGGAAAGCGCGGTGGCAGCGGATGGCATCCAGATTACGGTAGCAGGTTCGGGGAAGCCCTCACTCGGCGCGGTAGCCGTTGCGGTGGAACAGGCTGAAGCGCGGTTGCGCGGCAGCGCGGTCCACCTTGACGGAGATGTGATGGAACTTGCCGTCCGGAGCTTCGGGAGGCTGATAGCCGAGCACGTACTGATCGTGAATCTCGCGGGCGAGAGCGGCGGCCGCCGCGTCTGTTTCGCGCCGGCTCTCGATGGTGAAGGCCCGCCCGCCGCTGAGCGCGGCCAGTTCTTCGAGCAGTTCAGGGCCGTCCGGCTCCCCCATCTGGCCGTGGCGGGCGAAGCGGGCTTCGAGGCCGAGCGAGGCGGAGTAGATCTGGGCGTTCGCTTCCCTGGCCATGCCGCGAAGGGAGGAGAGGCGGGTACGGCTGGAATTCTCCCCGCCATCGGAGACGATCAGGATGACGTGGCGCGCGTGACGGGCCTGGCGCAGGTGGCGCACCGCAATCGGGATGGCGTCCAACAGGGCGGTGGTGCCGCGCGGTTCGGTGAAGAGCAGGCTACCGGCGAGTTCGCCGCAATCGCGGGTGTAGTCGGCCGCCAGTCTGGCCCGGGCCTGCACGGTGACGAGAAAGAGTTCGTCGGCGGGTTCGAGGTTGCGGCAGAGGGCGGAGAGCATGGAGCGGGCGCGATCCCATTTGCCCTTCATGCTGCCGCTGGTATCGAGCACGATGGCGAGAGAGACCGGGGCGTCATCGTGGGCGAAGAAGCGGATGGGCTGCTCGCGGCCGTTATCGAGCACGCGGAACTGGGATTGGGCGAGGGTGGGGACGGGGCGGTCGCGCACATCGAGCACGGAGACGTTGACCAGCACCAGCGAGGTGCCGGTGCGAAAGGTGCCGGCGCCTTCGCCGGCAAAGAGAGCGGGAAGGCAGATCGCGAGAATGAGGGCTCCGGCGCGCATGGGTCGAGAATACGCGCTAGCTCAGCTGGCAAACAACCCTAGCCAGTACTGGAACTGAGAAAGGTTATCCTGATCTCTGATGCGGATCGTAGTGTTGGTGGGCTTGCCCGGATCGGGCAAATCCACGTGGTTGGCGAAGCGGGGCGCGGGCGGGCTTTCGTCGGACGCGCTGCGCAAGATTCTGGCGGACGATGAGACGGACCAGACGATTCACGCGCGGGTCTTCCAATCGCTGCGGTATCTGCTGGAGCAGCGGTTGGCGATCGGGCGTCCGGTGACATATATCGACGCGACGAATCTGGCGGTGGAGGAACGGCGGCCGTATCTGGCGATCGGGTTGGCGAACCGGTGCGAGGTGGAGGCGGTGTACTTCGACGTGCCGCTGGAGGAGTGCCGCAGGCGGAATGCGGCGCGGCAGCGGGTGGTGCCGGCGGAGGTACTGGAGAAGATGGCGGCGAAGCTGGTGGCGCCGGCGGTGGAAGAAGGCTTCGCGCGGGTCACGGTGGTGGGCGGAAAGTAGGAACACAAACGGCGGCTTGCATGGTGATACTGTAGAAATCCTATGAAGCTGCGATTGCTCTTTTCGATGCTCTTTTCGATGGCGCTGATGGCGGGTATGGGGTATGCGCAGGCGCCCGCCATGCCGAAAGCGTTCCCGCTGTGGACGGGCGAAGCGCCGGGAGCGCAGGGCACGGCGGAGACGGACATTCCCACGCTCGCGCCCTATGTGGTGCCGGCGGGACGGGGTACGGGGACGGCGGTGATTGTGTGTCCGGGCGGCGGCTATGGCGCGCTCAGCATGGACAAGGAGGGCGACCAGATCGCGAAGTGGCTGAATTCACTGGGCGTGTCCGCGTTCGTGCTGAAATACCGGTTGGGCCCGAAGTACCATCATCCGGTGGAGTTGGGCGATGCGCAGAGGGCGATCCGGACGGTGCGCGCCAACGCGGCGGAGTACCGGTTGCTGCCGGACCGGATCGGGATCATGGGATTCTCCGCGGGCGGGCACCTGGCAAGCACCGCGGGGACGCATTTTGACGCGGGGAACGCGGCGGCGGCGGATGCGATCGACCGCGTGAGCAGCCGTCCGGACTTCCTGGTGCTGTGCTACCCGGTGATTTCGCTGACGGAGTTCGCGCATCAGGGCTCGCGGCGTAATCTGCTGGGCGAAAACGCCGACCCGAAACTGGTGGAAAGCCTTTCGAATCAGTTGCAAGTGACGGCGGAGACGCCGCAGACGTTCCTCTTCCACACGACCACGGACGCGACCGTGCCGGTAGAGAACAGCGTGATGTTTTACTCCGCGCTGCGCAAGGCGGGCGTACCAGCGGAACTGCATATCTACCAGAACGGACCGCACGGAGTTGGCCTGGCGCAGACCGACGGGGCGCTTTCTTCGTGGCCGGCGCGGCTGGAGGAATGGCTTCGTTTACGCGGTTTGTTAAACGCCGCACCCCGCTGAAGTGGTAAAATCAGGGGTAAGTTCCCCTGAATTCATGGATTTCCTCAAGGGCCTGAACGCGCAGCAGCGTGAGGCCGTAAACCACACCGAAGGTGCGTTGCTGATCCTCGCGGGTGCCGGAAGCGGCAAAACGCGCGTGATCACGCATCGCATTGCGCACATCATCACGACCCGGCGCGTGCCGGCGTCGAGTGTACTGGCGGTGACGTTTACCAACAAGGCGGCGAAGGAAATGCGGGAACGGGTGACGCAGCTTCTGGAAGACGTGCCGCTCGATTCCGAACCGCTGCTGAGCACGTTTCACTCCTTCTGCGTGCGCTTGTTGCGGCGGGATGGCGATCCGCTGGCGCGAGTGCGGCCGGGCTTCACGCGGCGCTTCAGCATTTACGACGATGACGATCAACTGGTGATCATCAAATCGGCTTACAAGACGCTGGGGTTGGAAGAGAAAGAGTTCATGCAGTACCGCGCGGCGCTTTCCCGCATCAGCCACGCGAAGAACACCAAGACCACGGCGCAGGATCTCTACAAGAACGCGGTCAACAAAGAGACCGAGACGCTGGCGGCGCTGTTCGAAGAGTACGAGAAGGCGCTGCGCAAGGCGAACGCGCTGGATTTCGACGATCTGCTGCTGGAAGCGGTGCACCTGCTGCGTACGGACGACGCCACGCGGGAGGCGTACAACCGCCGCCTGAGCTACGTGATGATCGACGAGTATCAGGACACGAACCGCACGCAGTACGAGCTGATGCGGCTACTCACGGAGCAGCACGGCAATATCTGCGTGGTGGGCGACGAAGATCAATCGATCTACAGCTGGCGCGGCGCCGACATCAAGAACATTCTGGATTTCGAGCACGATTTCCCCAACGCGAAGACGATCCGCCTGGAGCAGAATTACCGCTCCACCAAGAACATTCTGGCGGCGGCGGGCGCGGTGGTGGAAAACAATCTGGCGCGCAAGGGCAAGACGTTGTGGACGGACGCGGAAGCCGGGCAACTGATCGGACTTTACGCCGGGTACGATTCGGAAAACGAAGCGCTGTTTGTGGCCGATGCGACGGAAAAGTATCTGGCTTCGAACCCGGGCGACCATGTGGCGATTCTGTACCGCACCAACTCGCAATCGCGTCAGATCGAAGACGCGCTGCGGCGCTACGGGCGCAAGTACAACATCGTGGGCGGGTTCGGATTCTACGAACGGGCCGAAATCAAAGACACGGTGGCGTACCTGAAGCTGGCGGCATCGAATGCGGATTCGGTGAGCCTGGTGCGCATCATCAACACCCCGGCGCGCGGGATCGGCAAGACCACGGTGGATCAGATCGAGCGCTACGCGCGAGAGAACGATTTGAACCTGTGGGACGCGATCGGGCGGGTGATTGACGATCAGCAGCTTTCGACGCGCTCGCAATCTTCGCTGGTGATTTTCCGCAATCTGATTCAGGAGCTCTCGCTGGTGGCGAGTTCCTCTTCCCTGCCCGATGTGATCCGCTTCATTCTGGACCGCACCGGCTACAAGAAGATGCTGCAGCAGGAGAAGACTCCGGAATCGGAGACCCGGCTGGAGAATCTGGACGAACTGGTGAACGCGGCGGCGGAAGCGCAGGAGCGGGGCGAGAGCATCGGCGATTTTCTGGATCAGGCGGCGCTGGTGGCGCAGGTGGATTCCTACGACGAGCAGGCGCCGGTCACGCTGATGACGCTGCACAACGCCAAGGGCCTGGAATTCCCGCTGGTGTTCCTCACGGGGATGGAATTGGGTTTGTTCCCGCACAGCCGCAGCATGGCTTCGCCGGATCAACTGGAAGAAGAGCGGCGGCTCTGCTACGTGGGCATGACCCGCGCGCGCAAGCGGCTGATTCTGACGTGGGCGAAATACCGCCGCCGTTTTGGGGGCGGGGAGCAGGAACGCTCCACCGCGAGTTTCTTCCTGAGCGAGGTTCCCGAGCAGTTGATGCAGAATCTGGGACCGCAGGACGATGCGGGGGAAGTGAATTTGCATGCCGAGCGCCACGATGTGCGGCAATCGGCGAAGCGCAGTACGTTTACCGGCAAGACTTACAATTCGCTGGACAATATCTCGTCGTTTTTCGGGGACCGGGGGCTGCCATTCAAACCGGCGCAGCCGGCTCCGCCGAAGCCCGATTTACGCACGCCGCCGCAGTTTCCGCGGCCGATCGGGAGTACGCCGCTGCCCAAACAGGTGCCGATTCTAGCGCCGGCAGTGAAGAAAACAGTGCGGACCGGAATGACCGTCGAGCACCCGAAATACGGGACTGGAACGGTGGTACGGCGCGAAGGGGATGGCGATGATGCTAAGATCACTGTTAACTTTCCCCGCTACGGTTTAAAGAAGTTGATCGAAAAGTACGCAGGATTGAAAAGAAACTGATGAATACGAAGAACGTAACAGACACCGAAGAACGCAAGAAGCTGAAGCGCACAGCGCGCAAGAAAGCGGCTCCCAAGGCAAAGCGCGCGGCTGGCGTGGCTCGCGGAAGCGAGAAGAAGAAGATCCGTCACCAGGCTCAAGGCCAGCGGAAACGCTAACAAATCCATAAACAGGGGCCGCCACCGTGAGCATTTTCCGGACGAAGAGTATCGATGCACTCATCGCCGCCTCGGAGGATCCGGAGAAAAAGCTCCGGCGCACCCTAGGTCCATGGAGTCTGACCGCGTTCGGTATCGGCGCGGTGATTGGCTCGGGCATATTCATTCTCACCGGCACGGCGGCTGCCGGGGAGACGCTGAGCTACAAGTCGATTCTGCACGCGCCCGTGCTGGACCTGATTATGCACGGCACTGCGGCGCTCTCCATGACGGGGCGCGCGGGTGCGGGTCCGGCGATCAGCCTGTCGTTTCTGCTGACGGCGATCGCGTGCAGTTTCGCGGCTCTCTGCTACGCCGAACTGGCCTCGATGATTCCCATCGCGGGCAGCGCGTATACCTATGCCTATGCGACGCTGGGCGAACTGGTGGCGTGGATCATCGGCTGGGACCTGATTTTAGAGTACGCAGTCAGTAATATGGCGGTGGCAGTGGGCTTCTCAGCCTATCTGAACGACGTGTTGGATAACGTCTTCCACTGGCATATTCCGCCCAAATGGGCCAATCCACCGATTGCCGAAGGGCAGTTCACGGGAAATTACTTCAACATCTCGGCGCTGTTGGTGCTGGTGGTGTTGACGTGGATTCTGGTGAAGGGCGTGCGCGAGAGCGCCACCACCAACAACATCATGGTGGCGGTGAAGATCGCGGCGATTCTGATTTTTGTGATCGGCGCATCACGGGCAGTGGACACCTCTAACTGGAAGCCGTTCGCGCCGGCGGGATTCTCCGGGGTACTGACGGGCGCGGCGATCGTGTTCTTCACCTACATCGGGTTCGATTCGGTCTCCACGGCGGCGGAAGAGTGCCGGAATCCGCAGCGCGACCTGCCGTTCGGGATCATCATGACGCTGATCGTCTGTGCGGTGCTGTACATCGCTGTGGCGCTGGTGCTGACGGGAATCGCGAAATACGACACGCTGAACAACGCGGCGCCGGTGGCAACCGCGCTGAAGGTGCTGGGGTATAACGGCATCCGGCAATGGGTGAGCATCGGGGCGATCGTGGGCATGTTGAGTTCGCTGCTGGTGTTCCAGTACGGACAGGCGCGCATCTGGTTTGCAATGTCGCGCGACGGGTTGCTGCCGAAGATCTTCTCCCAAGTGCACCCGATTCACAAGACGCCGCACATCAGCACCTGGATTGCGGGGCTGGTGGTGGGGATTCCGGCGGGAATCTGGGATATCGGGACGTTCGCGGACCTGGCGAATATCGGGACGCTGTTCGCCTTCATCATCGTTTCGGTGGGCGTGATTGTGCTGCGGAAGACGCAACCGGAGCGCAAGCGAGGCTTCAAGGTACCAGGGTCGCCGTGGCTGCCGATGATCTCGATCGCCTTCTGCCTAGTACTGATGATGGCGCTACCGCTGGAAACGTGGGTACGGTTCTTCGTGTGGTTGCTGATCGGCTTTGGGATCTACTTTCCGTTCGGCCGCAAGAACAGCCTACTCGCAAAGTCCTAGTTTGCAGGGGCGCCACTAGGTTATCTTTAGTACTTCCGTTACTGGTCCGTTTTTTCGTAATATGTTAGGCTGATTGAAGTTGCAGCTCGAGAGTGTACCCCAATACACCGAGGTGCGAGGAGTACGAAGTGGGAAAGAACACCCTGGCCAAGATCAGTTCCTTATTTGCGTTGCTGTGCCTGCTGATGGCGATGCCCAAACCGGCGCATGCTTATGTGGATCCGGGCACGGGCGCCATGCTCTGGCAGATTGTGGCCGCGGCGTTGTTGGGCTCTCTCTTCTATGTGAAGCGGGCGCTGGCGTGGGTAAAGAGGCTGTTCGGCGCGGGTCCGCGGGAACAGCCTCCGCAGTAGGCTGGCGGGATTTTTCCCGCCGGGTTTCCACGAAGATTACGGCACTATCTCTCTCCTGAAAGTCCAACGCTCCGATTGGGGCGATCTCTACATCATGCTGGCGGTTTCGCGTGCCGATTCTTTGGGCGTGCGGGTTGGCAGGCGGAAACGCCTGCCCGACTTGGTGACGGTCGGGGCTTCTAGGGCTTGCGCGGATTGGGGGCGGGGGGGGACATACGCACGACGGGGCCGGTGGCGCAGGGGCAGAGTGCGCCATCGCTTACGATTACGGCGGCGATCACGGTGCAGGAGGGGGAGCGTCGAGACGAATCTCGACGCTGCAGGCAAGAATGCCTGCGCCACGGGCGGAGTTGTCGCGCCAAGGCGTCGCGATTACGGCGCCAGGGGGTAGGAGAGGCTTTCGAGGAGCCATTCGCGGTTGGCGCGGACGTCGTCGGTCAGGGTGGCGTATAGGGCGTCGCGCTTTTCGAAGAGGCGGTAGCCTTCGCGGGGGCGCAGGTAGCCGCGCGCCTTGGGTTCACGGGCGAAGAGCGACTCTTCCCCTTCCTGTTCGGCCAATTTCTGGTAGCGGGCGCGATTGTCCAGCAGCGCCTTGATGAGGAAGGGCATCACGAGCGAGTAATCGCTCTGCATGCTCTCCGTGGTCTGCAGGTAGGTGTCCTTATCCACCTTGCCCCAGGTGACGGCTTCGGCGGGCGGGCAGGAGGAGAGCGAGCCATCGGTGACGGGCGCGGTGACAATCTGCACGTCGAAGTGGTAGCCGCGCACGTTGGGCAGGCCGAGGACCTGGCCGAGGGCGGGTTCGGGCTGGAGGTTGTAGTTCTTGGGCACGCCGCCGCCGAGGATGACGGTGCCGAGCGCGTGCACGGGGTTATCGAAGAGTCCCCAGCGGTGATAGGCGCAGGCTTCGAAGACTTCGGCGTGGAGATCGAGATCGAACTTGTAGTCCGGGATGATGCCGGCGCGCTGCATGGCCCAGAGCTTCATGGAATTGAGGAAGACGCTGCCATCGCCGGGGGCGCCGACGAAGATGGGCAGGGCGTGGCGGTAGCAGGTGGCGAGCAGGCCCGGTTCGACGCCGTTCTGGGTCTCTTGCGCGGCATAGTAGCGGCCGAGCAGGTAGCGCAGTTCGGTGCCGGTCATCTTGCGCTGGAATTCGGGGCGGGCGAGGACGGCGGAGAGGAAGCGGTCCTGATCCAGCAGCACGCCTTCATCGAAGGCCATATCGGTGACGCGGATGGTGCCTTGGTCGCGCAGGGCGGCATCGTCGCTCGCGATCGGAACTTCGTGGATGGGGCCGGATTTGTAGGCGTCGAGCGAGCGGTGGCCATCGTGGTAGCAGACGGCGTCCGTGGTGGAGAGGTAGGCGAGCCAGCCGGTTTCGATGAGGGGGATGAGCCAGGTGTGGTGCTGGCCGGAAACGGTGACGGGGCCGGAGATGGCGAGGGTGAGGGGGCAGCCCATGCCGATGGCGCGGTCCATGATCTGGTAGATGCGGCGCAGGTAGGCGCCGCCGAACGCGGGCAGGCAATTCAAGAAGAGTTCGTCGAGCGTGGCGCATTCATCGACGCGGCGGGTCTTGACGTAGTGGCGAGGGCCGGGGCAAGGCTTGGCCGGATCGGTGTGGCCGTGATCGTGGGACATAAACTTGAACATAGCAGACTGGGGGGCAGAATCAGGGCGGCGCCCGATCCCACTTCCCCGCGTGTTAACTTGAAAGCTCTGTGAAAATTCTATTTATTGGCGATATCTTCGGATCGCCCGGGCGCCGGATTGTGGCGGATCACGTGGAAGACATCGTGCGCGCCAATGAGATCGACCTGGCGATTGCGAACGGGGAAAACGCGGCGGGCGGATTCGGGATCACCCCGGCGATTGCCGAAGACCTGCTCAAGCTCGGGATCGACGTGCTGACCACGGGCAACCACATCTGGGACAAGCGCGAGATCTACGATTATCTGGACCGGCAGCCGCGGCTGCTGCGTCCGGCGAATTATCCGCAGGGACCGGGCCAGGGGATGGTGACGGTGAAGGCGCGCAACGGGGTGGAGTGCGCGGTGATCAATCTGCAGGGGCGGACGTACATGCCCTCGACGGAGTGCCCGTTCCGCAAGGCGGACGCCCTCTTGAGTCAATTGAATCCCGAGGTTAAAGTAAGATTCGTGGATTTCCACGCCGAGGTCACGAGCGAGAAGATGGCGATGGGCTGGCATCTGGACGGGCGGGTTTCCGCCATGGTGGGCACGCACACGCACATTCCGACCGCGGATACGCGGATTCTGCCCGGCGGCACGGCGTATCAGACGGATTGCGGCATGACGGGGCCGTACCATTCGGTGATCGGGGTGGAGACGGAGTTGATTTTGCAGCGGTTCCTTTCAGGGATGCCGGTGCGCATGGAAGCGGCGAAGAAGAGCGCGGAGTTGCACTCGGTGATTGTGGACGTGGACGAAGAGACGGGACGGGCGCGCGCGGTGCGCCGGCACACGATCAACGGAGATTAGACCGATGGACCCTTCCAGCCCGGTAGCGGATATCACGTCGTTTTTCATCCAGGAAATCGGCGCCGTGCTGTTTGGAATGGTGTTCCTGTTCCTCTACCGCCAATCCAAGGTGGTCTACTTCGGGTTGTGGGCGGTGGCATGGCTGATGCGGGTGCTGGCCGCGTTCTTCGGCTTTGAGTTGCTGCGCACGCAGCATTCGGGCTGGCTGGCTCCCTACGCGACCTTCGAATTCGGCTTCGCGATCGTGCTGATTTCGGCGGCGCGGGCGGGCTTCGCTTCGAGCGTGAAGGACTGGCGCACGGTGCTTCGGCTGATTTCGATTCTGCCGATCTTCGTGGCGCTGGTCTGGGCGATCGGGCAATACTCCGGGCTGGAGGCGTACCACGCGTCGCACGCGGTGGTGCTGGGCTTCGTGTACCTCTACAACTTCATCATGCTGAGAAAGAACCTGGGGTTGGGGGCGCGCATCTTCCGCTTCAGCCTGGTGGTGCTGGCGGCGGCGTTCTTCGAACACGCCATCATTTTCGTCTACCTGTTCAATCGCGGCGGCGCTCCGGCGTGGGCGAACTACCTGCATCACGAAACCTATTACGATTTTGCGCTGCATTGCGTGATGGCGTTCGCGGCGATGGCGATGTGGAGTGAGAGCCAGATCGACCGCATGCGCGACCTGCTGGGCGAACTGGACGGGCTGCGTCGGGAGCGCAAGCACACGCTCGATCTGGACCGGCTGACGGGGCTTTTCAATCAGGCGGCGCTGGCGCGGCGGGTGGAGGATCCGGACGGGTTCGAGGGCGTGGTGGTGGTCTGCGACATGGACAATTTCAAGGACGTCAACGACCGCTACGGGCACCTGGTAGGGGACGAGATCCTGCGCAATATCGGGAACCTGCTGCAATCTTCGATCCGGCATGCGGACGAGGCTTACCGCTGGGGCGGAGACGAGTTCGTGATCCTGTTCCGGGGGCAGCGGGCGGATGTGGCGGTGCGGCGCATGACGGATATCGAGAATCGCCTGCGCGGATTCCGCGTGCGCGGCTTGGGCGTGCTGCCGATCACGTTCAGTTGGGGCACGGCGGATTCGCACAATCGCGTGCTGCGGGATGCGCTGGACGAGGCGGACCGGAATATGTACATCTTCAAACGCTCGCGCGCGGCGGAACGGCCGGAGGTGTGATGGGGGTCCTTGCCCGGGAGGATGTGCGAGAGAGTTGGCGATGAGCGAGTTGTCCAGCATCGGCGGAACGCACGGCACCTTCGGGTACGACGGAGGGAGAAGCG
>CAIRBY010001023.1 GCA_903876865.1 uncultured Acidobacteriia bacterium | reverse complement strand
GCCCAGCCAACCCCACGAGCGCGGGCTTGATCACGTTCTGGCGGTAGAAGAAATCGTAACCGTTGGTCTTGTCGAGACCAATGTGGATGCGGCCTCCGATCTCGGGGAGGATCATCAGGCGGAGGAACTCGTTTTCCAGGTGCAGCGCCTGCCACTGCTGCTCGCGGCGCTGGCTCGAGATGCGGTCCGTGAAGGGCAGCGGATAGACGCTGCCGCTGCTTCCCTGATAGACGCGCTTCTCCAGAAACATGGGATTGCGGTCCGGCGCGAGCGGCGCGTAGGTGGGAATCGCGACGGCTTCGGACCAGGCTTTGACCGGGCCGTTCAGTTCGGCCGGCGCGTCCGGCAGCAGCGGATCTTTGGTTTTCGTCATGCGCACTTTTCGGCTCCCAGCGTTCCGGTAAAGCTCAGGGTATTCCCGCCCCGCACCGGCGGCAATGGGTGAATTCATGGAATCCCTGGACGATTCTCTGATATTGTTTCGGTATGGCAGAAACGCCCCGCCATATCCCCGAGGGCTTTCCGGGGCAGCGCATCGTGGTGCTGCCGCGCCCGATTGTCCGCGAAGCGCTGGAGAGGCGACTGCCGGTTGCGCTGATTCCAACCGATGTGGGTTACTTCCCCGATGCCACCCACCACTACTTTCAGAGGCCCAAAGGCTGCGGACAGCTCATCCTGATTCTGTGCGTGCGCGGATCGGGATGGGTCGAGGTGGGAGATGCGCGGCATGAGGTGACACCCGGGCAACTGGTGGCGATTCTGCCGCGCGAACCACACCGCTACGGAGCGGCCGAGGCTCATCCATGGACCATTTACTGGTGCCACGCCGCGGGCCGGGCGGCGGAGCAACTGGGTGCGATGCTGCGTGAAGACGGCGGTTCGCCGCTGCTGGATGTTCACGATCCCCTGCGACTGGCGGGACTGTTCGACGAGATCGCCGATGAGTTGGCCGGCGGCTATGGGCTCGACCATCTGATCCCCGCCTCGCTGGCGCTGGGCCATTTGTTGGGTCTGGCGATGGCGCTGCGCCGGCGGCGCCAATCCCCGTCTGACGCGAGCCTGCGGGTGCAACGGGTGCTCGCGTACATGCGGCAGAGGCGCGAAGAGCAACTCTCGATCCCGGAGTTGGCGGGCATGGTGAACCTCTCCACATCGCATTTCTGCGCGGTGTTCAAGAGGGTCACCGGCTTCCCGCCGCTGGACTATTTCATCCGTCTGAAGATCCGGCGCGGCTGCGAATTGCTGGACGGCACGCGCCTGCCGGTGCAGCGGATTGCGGAGGAGTTGGGCTTCGCCGACGCGTTCTATTTCTCGCGCGTGTTCCGGCGCATCCACGGAGTGTCGCCCACGGCATACCGCAACGTGATCAAGGGCTGAGGAAGTCAGGTCGGAATCCAGGCTTCCAGGGGCTTCGGCGTGGCGCGTGGACGCCGTTACGGCAGGAACCCCGTATAGCCCGCGATGGATCCGAGCGCCAGCACGAAGGCGGGATGCCAGCGGAGGACGCGCAGCAGCAGCAGGGATACGGCGCAGAGAAGCCACCCGTGCCAGGAGGCAATGGCGCTGGGCTGCAAGAGAAAGGCGGCGCTGAGGATCAGCCCGGTGACGGCCGGATTGACGCCGTCCAGGAAACGCTGGGCGCGATCGTCGCCGCGGTAGCGCTCATACTGAACGCAGAGGCCGAGCATCAGAATCACGCCGGGAGCCAGCAGCGCGGCGGTGGCGACCAGGGCGCCGGCAACTCCGGCCACGTGGTATCCGGCGAAGGTGGCGAGCACGGCGATTGGTCCCGGGGTGAGGTTGCTGATGGCGACGCCATCGAGAAACTCGCGCGGGCTGAGCCAGCCCAATTCGGTGACGAGGCGGTGATGCAGAACCGGAACCAGCACGAAGCCGCCGCCGAAGAATACGACGCCCAATTTCAGAAACGTGGTCGCGAGCGAAGCAAGTTGAGAGAAGGCTCCGAAAGCGGAGGGAAGCACGAAGGCGGGGAGCTTCCGGGTGGCAGGAGCGGCAGTCGCGGAGGGGGACCGCCGCGGACCGGGCAACAGGAGTCCGACAATGCCGGCCGCGAGGATCACCCACGCCGCATTGACCTTCCACGCGCCGGCTGCCAGCGCCGCTCCCCCGATCGCCACCGCGGCCGGAGACCGCATGACATTCTGGCCGAGCGACCACGCCGCAGCCAGGATGAGGGCGATCACGACGGGGCCTAGACCCGCCACCACGCCTTGCAGCGCGGGAATCGAGTGGTAGAGAAAGTAAAAGTGCGAGAGCACCGTGACCAGGACGAGCGAAGGCAAGAGGAATGCGGTCGCGGAGAGCATGCCCCCCACTACTCCAAACAGCCGGAAGCCGACGAAG
>CAIRBY010001022.1 GCA_903876865.1 uncultured Acidobacteriia bacterium | reverse complement strand
GTAGCACCACGATTGTGCGAGCCGAGCCCCACGTGTCCCCAACCGGACCGCCGAACAGTCCCCCGCGCGAAGAAGTACGCGCACAGTTGGTCCGCCTCCTGGCCAGCCCTCCCTTCCAGCACAGCAAGCACTATCCCGGCCTTCTGCGCTATGTAGTGAACGAGACCCTGGAAGGCCGCGCAGGCCATCTCAAGGAACGTTCCCTGGGGGTGGAAGTGTTCGGCCGCGATCCCGGCTACGATACCAACGCAGATCCGGTGGTGCGCACCTCGGCCTGTGAAGTGCGGAAGCGGATTGCGCAGTATTATCACGAGCCCGGGCACGAAGCCGAAGTCCGCATCGATCTCTCCTCGGGATCCTACACTCCGGAGTTTCGCTATCCTCCGCAAGTCGCCCTGCTTCCTGCGCCGGCAGCCGAAACGCAGTCTGGAAGCCCGGCACCGGCGGGGTTGCGGGATGAGGCCCTCCGCCCCCGGTGGGTCCGCGTTGCTTACGCTGCCGTGCCCTTGACCTTGGTGGCCCTGGGAACTTTGGCGTGGCACAGCGCGCCGAGCCCGGCGGAGAAGTTCTGGAGCCCGGTTCTGGGAAGTGGGGAATCGGTAGTGATGGCGCTCGGCGGGAATCCGGCAGAGGGCTTGCGTCCGACAAGTTCCGCCACGGCAGAGGTCGGGCCGAGTCTCCGCGAAGTCCTGCGCGGAGATCAGGTGGCGTTCTCGGACGCGTTGACCCTGGCGCGGCTCACAGGAGTGACCCGCGAGTTCGGCCGCAGGAAGGTGGATATCCGCAGGGCGGCCGCGTTTTCCCTGACCGATCTGCGCAAGGGCCCGGTGATCCTGATCGGCGCGTTCAACAATGCGTGGACGATGGAACTGGAGTCGGACCTGCGGTTTCGTTTCGAATGGGACGACGATCAGCACACCGGCAGAATCCGCGACCTGTGGAATCCGAATGCGAGGGAGTGGACGTCTAATCCGGCGCTGCCGTATTCCAGCGTGACGCGCGATTTCGCGGTGGTTTCCCGCTTTCACAATCCGCTGACGGAAAAGATGGTGGTGGTGGTGGCCGGCCTGGGCCGCGACGGCACCATCGCGGCGGGCGAGTTCGTGACCGAACCACGGTACCTGGAAGCGCTCGCGAAGCTGGCTCCGGGCGGCTGGGAGCACAAGAACCTGCAGGTGCTGCTGGCCACGGATATCGTCAAAGGCACGACCGGCCCACCGCAGATTCTGGCAACCCACTTCTGGTAGCCAGCAGGAGAGGCCATCGCGTTCTGTGTCGGCTAGCACCGCGCAGGATCGTCCGCGGGAAGTGGCTCGCCAAGGCGCAGCGTCGCAAAGAAAGGCAAAGCGCCTGCGGACTTGTTCCGGTTTTGATTTGCTTGGCGGCTTGGCGGCTTGGCGTGATACTTGACTTTCTTCGCCTCAGGAAAAGCGGGTCACGCAAAGGCGCGGAGATGCAAAGAAAGGCAAGGCGCCTGCGGACTTGTTCCGGTTTTGATTTG
>CAIRBY010001021.1 GCA_903876865.1 uncultured Acidobacteriia bacterium | reverse complement strand
TTTGAACGGAAACGTCTCGAAGCCGAGCAGTTGCGCGATGCGGTGCTGCTGGTCTCCGGCAATCTCGACAAGACCCCGGGCGGCCCCTCGGCCGACCTGAGCCCGGCCTTCACGCGACGCACCGTCTACGGAAAGGTCAGCCGGTACAAGCTGGACGAGTATCTGCAGTTGTTCGACTTCCCGGCGCCGAATATCAGTGCGGAGAAGCGCTTCACCACCACGGTGCCGCTGCAGCGCCTCTTCCTGATGAATAGCGATTTCATGCAGGCGGAATCCGAGCAGCTAGCCAAGCGAGTCGCGGGCGAACCGGATAACCGGTCCCGCATCAAGAAGGCCTACCTGCTGGTATTCGGCAGGGAACCGAGCGAAACCGAAATCAAACTCGGCATCGAGTATCTGCACACCGAACCGTTGAAAGAGTTTGAAGAGAACAAGAACAAGGTGCCGGAAGGCGGCGGACGTGGAGGCAGAGGGGGTCGCGGCGGCGGTACTGCCACCGCAGCGGTCAGCGATGCTGCCAAGCCGATGCCGGAAGCCGGTGCTGCCGCCGAAGGTGCCGCGGGCGCCGATGCCGGTGCTGCCGCCGCTGCCGCGCCGATGGGCATGGGCATGATGGGCGGCATGGGCATGATGGGCGGCATGGGTGGAGGGCGTCGCGGTGCAGGTCCGGCCGCTCCCGCCACGGTGAAATACGAGCCGACAGCCTGGGGCCGTTATGCCAAGGTGCTGTTCAGTTCCAGTGAGTTTCTGTTTATCAACTAGGCCAGCGCGCAAGATAGGAGCCAAATATACTCATGTCCAGACATAAGAATGGAAATCCGACGACCCGTCGCGAGGCCTTGCGCCGAGTCGGCAACGGTTTCGGGATGATGGCGTTTGCCGGCATGCTCAGTAACTCGCTGGCCCAGGCTGGCGCGGTGCTCGACTCCGGCGGCAACATCGGTGTTGCAAATCTCGATTATCCGCAGAAGGTCAAGCGCGTCATCTTCCTCTTCATGAACGGTGGCCTCTCCACCATCGATAGCTTCGATCCCAAACCCGCGCTTGAGAAATACGACGGGCAGCCGCTGCCGGGTGGCAACATCAAGACCGAACGCCGCACCGGCGAACTGATGAAATCGCCCTTCAAGTTCAAGAAGTACGGCCAATCCGGGATGGATGTGAGCGAACTCTGGCCGCACTTGGGCGAGGTCGCCGACGATATCTGCTGGGTCCGCTCGGTCTATACCGACATTCCCAATCACGAGCCTTCCTGCCTCATGATGAACACCGGCGCGAATCAGGCCGGGCGGCCGTCGATGGGCGCGTGGCTGACCTACGGCTTGGGTACCGAGAATCAGAACCTCCCGGGCTATGTCGTGCTCTGTCCCGACGTTCCGACTACGGTAGGGCCGCCGCTCTGGAGCAACGGCTTCCTCCCGGCCGTGAATCAGGGTACGTTCATCTCTAACCGCGTGCAGACCACTCCCGATGGCGCCGATGGCGCGGACCCGGAGATGATGGGCGAAGATATGCCCGAGGATGCGACCAAGGATGAGAAGGATAAGGACGGCAAAGAGAAGCCGAAGAAGGTCGTCATCGAACGGAACTTCGATCCGAAGAAGCTGGTCAGTTACGTCAACAATCCTAAGTTCTCGCTGATTGAGCAGCGCCGCGAGATGGATCTGCTGCAGAAGCTCGAAGGCATGCGGCAGACGCAGATCGGGTCGGACCAGGCTGTGGAGTCCGTGATCAAGTCGATGGAAGTGGCGTACCGCATGCAGACTGAAGCGCCCGAAGTCTTCGATGTGCGCAAGGAATCGCAGGCTACCCTGGATATGTATGGCCAGGGCGCGGTGGCGCGCGGCGCGCTCACGGCGGTCCGCTTGGCCGAAAAGGGCGTGCGCATGACGCAGGTCTACTACTCGAAGGGCGACCCGTGGGACGCTCACGGCGATATCTTCGCGCACAAGACCAACGCAAAGAACTCCGATCAGGCGTTCGCAGCCGTGATTAAGGACCTGAAGGGCCGGGGCATGTGGAAAGATACGCTCGTGGTGTGCGGCTCCGAGTTTGGGCGCACGCCGGTTCGGGAAGTGGGCGGCGCATCCGGGTCCGTCAAGCGCGGACGCGATCACAATCCGTTCGGGTTCACCATGTGGCTCGCGGGCGGCGCGGTGAAGGGCGGACACATCCACGGCGCCACCGACGATTTCGGCTTCAAGGCGGTGGAGAAGCCGGTCCACGTGCACGATATTCACGCGACCATCCTCTACCTGTTCGGTATCGAACACACCAAGTTGACTTACCGTTACAGCGGCCGTGACTTCCGTCTGACGGACGTGGCGGGCAACGTGTTGCACGAGTTACTGGCGTAGTCTTCTGGTTTTCCTGCGAGCGGGGGCAGGCGCGTGCGCTTGCCCCCATTTTTCATAGGGAAGAGCGCGTGCTGTCAGTCAATTCTCCGTCATTTGGGATTCACTAAGTCAATCGTCTCGATAGTACATTTTGATTTGACTTCATTTACAACGTCCCTTACACTCCACTAACATAGTCCTTTTTCTGGGTTCGCAACAAAAAAGCCAGAGGGTTCCACACCATCCCCAAGGGATTCGTGTGTTGGTAGTCTCCCAGTCGAGTATCAGTTCCCCCGTCTGAACCGTGAGTAGAAGCAGTTTCATACCTACGTGAGGAGGGTTTCACAATTGACTCGATTTTTTGCCGCGTTCCTGATGAGTATGCTGCCCCTGGCGGCACAGACCAGTTCTCTGCAGGGGTTGGTGACCGATGGCCAATCCTCCGCAGTTCCCGAAGCAGTGGTCACTGCGACCAACCTCAGCACTTCCGCCGCGCGTAAGACGCTCACCAGCTCCTCCGGCGCTTACAGCCTGTTGCAGATGGCTCCCGGCAAGTACAAGATCCTGGTGGAGAAGCCGGGCTTCCGCACCGACGCGGCTGAGATCGAACTTCTGGTGGAGACTCCGGCGACGCTCAACGTGCAGTTGACGCTCGGCGCCGTGAGCGAGACCGTGAACGTGATGGCTGAAGCCACCGCCATCAACACGCAGAATGCGGCGATCGGCAACCCGTTCAACGAAACGCAGGTGAAAGAGATCCCGTTGCAGACGCGCAACGTGGTGGCTCTGCTCGGCGCGCAGGCTGGTGTCTCTTCTACCGGCCAGGTGTTGGGTTCCCGCCCCGATCAGAACAACGTCTTGCTGGATGGCGTGGACGTGAATGACAACCAGGGCGCGAACGGCTTCAACGCCGTGCTGCCGATTCCGCTGGATTCGGTGCAGGAGTTCCGCACCACCGTCGCCGGACTCGGCGCCGACCTTGGCCGCTCCGGCGGCGGACAGGTCTCCATCGTCACCAAGGGCGGTTCCAATCAGTTCCACGGCACCGCGTACGAATACAACCGCAACACGCTGACGGAAGCGAACGATTGGTTCAGCAACCGCGCCGGCGTGGCGCGCTCGGCGCTCGTGCGCAATCAGTATGGCGCTTCTCTCGGCGGACCGGTGCTCAAGAACCGCGTCTTCTTCTTCTTCAATTACGAAGCCCGCAAGGACCGCAGCGCGAGTTCCAAGACCGCCACGGTACCCACCGCCAGTTTCGCGGCGGGAAATCTGGGTGTGCTCTTGAAGGATGGCCGCACGGTCACCTTGACGCCGCAGGACATCATCAATATCGACCCGCTCCACGTGGGCGCGAGTTCCTTCATTCTCGGTCTGATGAAGCAGTACCCGGCCGGCAACAATCCGCTGGGCGCTTCGGACAAGGGCCTGAACTTCAACCAATTGCTTTTCAATGCTCCCAACACGCTGGACAATCACGTGATGGTGGGCCGCATGGATTACAACATCGATTCCGCCGGCAAGCATTCGATCATGGTGCGCGGTACGCTGAACGGCGCCGGACAGGATACGACGCTCGCTCAGTTCCCGGGCCAGGCGGCCGCGTCGCGCACGCTGGATAACTCGCGCGGCCTTGCGGTTCGCTACACCACCGTCATCACCCCTCACATGGTCAATGTGTTGAGCTACGGCTATACCCGCCTCGGGACTTCCTCCACTGGCAATGAGACGGTGATTCCCACTTTCGGCTTCACGGCTCTGACCGCGACACCACGGCCTTCCGTGCGCCATGCCCCCACCACCAACGTTGCCGACGATCTCACGTGGTCCAAGGGCCGTCACACGGTCCAGTTCGGGCTCAACTTCCGCTTCATCGATAACGACCGCCAGTCTTTTAACAACGTGCCGAACTACAGCTTCAGCCGCAACACGCTGCTGGGTTTGGGCGCCGATATCAACGCCGCCGTTTTGTCTTACTTGCAGCCCACTTACGGCAGCGGCATCGCTCTCTCTTCCGGCACCAACGTCACCAACGCCTTCGGCGCGCTGCTTGGCGTGCTGAACAACTTCGGCGCGACCTACAATTTCGGCAAGACCGGCACTGCGATTCCCTTCGGTCAGCCCGTCACGGTCGATTTCGGCTCCAAGGAATACGAAGGCTACGCGCAGGACAGCTTCAAGTGGAAGCGCAATTTCACGTTGACCTACGGCGTTCGCTACTCGGTGTTCGGCGTGCCGTATGAAAAGACCGGTCTGCAGGTTGTCCCCACCACCGACTTGAGCAAGTACTTCGCCGAGCGCGTGGGTGGCCAGCTGGTCGGCATTCCCTCTTCGGCTCTGCCGAGCGCTTATCTCACTTACGCCTTGGGCGGGCCGGTTAACGGTAAGTCCGGCTATTATCCCGCGACCCACAATAACTTCGCCCCGCGTCTGAGCCTGGCTTACACGCCGGATTCGGGAAGCCTGCTGGAGAAGTTCATGGGTAAGGGCAGCGCCTTCCGCCTTGGCGGCGGCCTCGCTTACGATCACTATGGCAGCGCGATGGTGGCGAGCTTTGCCTCCTCCGGTTCGCCTGGGCTGGCCTCCACGGTGGCTCAGCCCGTGAATACGAATTTCACGACGGGCTACCGCTTCACGGGCAGCGGGCTTCCCACTCTGCCTGTTGTCAGCGGCGGCGCGTTCCCCTATACGCCCCCCCTCATCCAGGGCGGCTTCACCAACTTCAGCGGCGTGTCGAGCGATTTGAAGGCACCTTACTCGTACCTGTTGAACGCCACTTACTCCCGGCCCCTGACTCGCAGCATGACGATCGAGTTCGGTTACGCCGGCCGCCTGAGCCACCGCAATCTCCTGAACCAGGATTTCGCGCAGCCCATGACGAAGTTCACCGATCCGAAGTCCGGACAGTCGTGGAGCCAGGCCAGCGTGCAGTTGGCAAACCTGTACAACTCCGGCGTCACGGCCGCACAGGTGAAGGCCAATCCGAGCCTGGTTGCAGCGCAGCCGTTCTTTGAGAATATCTTCGCCAAATCCCAGAATCAGTACATCACGGGCAGCGCCAGCGCGAACTTCTTCTACGACGTGTACGGTAACTACTCCGGCAGTTACCTGGACGGCTTGAACGACATGGATCGCATTCGGCTCTCGAATGGCACCTGCATCGCGAGCACGGGTTGCAACACCTTCTTCCCCATGCAGAACTCGGGGCTCAACGCATATGTGAATGCCGGGAAGGCCGCCTACCACGCCGCTACGATCGTGGTTCGCCGCGCCGTGAGCCATGGTTGGGGCTACGACTTCAACTACACCTTCTCGCATGGTCTGGATAACGGGTCGGCCTCTGAAACCAGCGGCGGCGCCGCGCTGCAGGATGCGTTCAATCCGAACGCGTTCCGCGGACCTTCGGACTTCGATGCGCGCCACACCATCTCCGCCAACGCCGTGGTCGAAATCCCCGTGGGTAAGGGCAAGGCCATTCTGGGCCACATCCCCACGTGGCTCGATTACGCGGTGGGCGGCTGGCAGGCCAGCACGCTCTTCACCTTCCGCACCGGGTTGCCGTTGACCTGCACGGATTCGGGCGTCTACAACGTCAACTACGACAACTCGGCATATTGCGTGGTCAAGCCGGGCGGCTCGCTGCCAGCCAGCGGTTTCACTTTCGACAACGCCGCCGTGCCGAGCATCTTCGCTAACACCAGCGCCGTGAATTCCATGATCGCCGCCAACCCCGGCACAGTCGGAACGCGCGGCATGTACCGCGGCAACAAGTTGTGGAACGACGATCTTTCGCTCAGCAAGACGTTCAAGCTGCCGTTCGAAGGTCA